>URTQ01000053.1 GCA_900550855.1 uncultured Eubacteriales bacterium | reverse complement strand
AGTATATTTTTTGGAAAAGATATAGACCTTTTGGCGACAAAACTACTTTTATAAGCGAGTTTTCTTTCTTTGATATAGGATATTGCGCGCCACATCGAATTTGTCTGTCGAATATTGATTTTACATCATCTGCGATTGCCGCTTTTTTGGTCAGCAACGACACAGACGTGACTTTTGCAAGGCGTAGGGTGATAAGTGCGTTTTCGCTTGCCGAAAGAACGTAATTGTACAATTCTTCTTTTGCGGAAGCGATTGCGTAGACAGAAGCATTTTTTATGCAATTTTTTTGTGTGGTTATGCAAACTTGCACGTTCTTTTTAATCGCTTTTTGCAACAATTCGTAGTTGTCTTTGCAGATAATAAGTTCGCGTTGCGGTTGAGGATGCGATGCGTATGAAACAAACATTCTTCTGTAAAACGATGAAAGCGATTCGTTTGACAATATAACGTTTTGAATAAAGTTAACGGCTTTTTCAGACTGTTTCGTTGGTTTGAAAGAAAACGTTACGCTATTGCCTTCGATTGTCGCTTGATCTCTGTTTCCTATTATTTTTATAAATGCAGAAGAAACGGTTTCTTGGTATCTTTCCGGAATCGTCTCTACGATTTTTACGATTTTGTCGTGCAATTCTTCTTCTCTTGCAGTAAAAGTTTCGTAGTAGTTGACTATTAGGGTGTTTATAAATGCGTTGAAATTGGGTGTATTGTCGGCTTTGAGAACGTTGAAGTTTTGACAGTCGGCTTTGAGAACATCGAGTATGCTTTGTTGTATGCTTATTTTAATTTTTTCTTGCATTGTTTATCACCCCGACAATTAATGTACACTAAAAGGGGTCAAAAATCAATCAAAATTTGTTAAATATTTACTAGTAAAATTTAGGGGGCATATTTTTTTTGAATATTGCGGTATTATCGCTCGATTTGTTTGGATATATACTGAAAGCAACAAACGAAGCGAGGTGATAAAAAATGAGTAATTTTGATTTGATTGCAGGCTATGAGAAGGAAAAAGAAGAACTAAAAAAGATTTGCGACGTATTGAACAATCGTGAATACTATTTGCAAAAAGGCGCGAAAATGCCTAAAGGAATAATATTTTACGGCGACGCGGGCAACGGAAAAACTTTGTTTACGCACGTTTTGTCAAAAGAGTGTAATTTGCCTATGTATGTCATAGATTTGGGAAATGCAAAAGACGAGAACTCTGTGATGAAACAAATCAAAAAAGCATTTGACAAAGCAAACAAAAGCCGCAAATACAGCATTGTTTTTGTCGATGAACTTGACAAAATTTTGCCGGACGCGAACCAGTCTTACGTTACAGACAGATCAAAGATTATTCTTACGCAACTTCTTACGCTAATTGATGGCATCGACAAGGATAGCAACGTGTTTTTCGTTGCAACTTGCAACAATTTCGGCTCTATTCCCGAAACAATGCTTCGTCCGGGAAGAATCGACAAGAAAATTATGTTGCCAAATCCTGACTATTCAACCAGAAAAGCAGTTTTGTCTATGTATATGATAAAATCAAAATGTGCTTTTGACACAGACGTTAAGGATATTGCTGCGAGAACGTCGGGATTTTCTTGTTCGGGACTCGAAACGCTTATAAACGAATGTATTTTGGAATCCGATGAAAACAATCACGTATCCGAATCGCTTGTTTTCAAAAAAATCAGCGAAATAAGTTTGCAAGATATTCAACGTGAAAAAAACGAAGAAGAAAAGCGAATAACGAGTTGCCATAACCTTGGATATTTTATTGTCGCAAACACATTTTGTAACAATGCAAACTATATGCTCGATTTGCAGAAAGGAAACATTTGCAACGACTTTTTTTCAAATGTAATAACCGACGTTTCAGACGATTGGGGCGATGACTGTGAAGATGACGATTGCGACGACGATTGCGATGATGAAGATTCAGACGATTATGACGAAGACGACGACGTTGTAATCAAAGATTATTATTGTCTTGATGATTTCAAAAATGCCATAAGCGTTCTTTTTGGCGGTATAGCGGCAGAAAAGGCGATTTTTGGCAGAACGTATGACGATACATATTCCGATTTGTCTGCAATAAACGATTTGTTGTTCAGGATGTCCGAAACGGGTATGCTCGGTTTTGACTATTTGTATGACGAATATAGATGCAGAAGACTTCCGTACAGTCCAAAATTCATTGAAAAACTCAATGAAATCTTTGAGCAAATTGTGAAAGAGTGTTATGCAAAGGCAGAAAAAATCATCGTTGAAAACGTGGATTTGTTGCGATACCTGCAACGATATCTTATCCAAGAGCAAAATATAAAACGAGACAGAACGGAAGAATTGATTTCGGATTTCAAACGTAATAGATCGAGTGGCGAGGAAAATATATGAGAAGAGGCAATCCGGAATTGAGAAAACGCCAATTTATAAACGTTGTCGAAAACACGATATGCGATTGTTTGAAAATCTTTGGTTACTCAAAAGCCCCATACATTTTCGAGACTCAGTTCGATACGGCAACGATTATGATTTTTGCCCAAGGAAATAGAGGTGTGGAAAGTGCGATATATTATGATTATCAAAAATTCCAAAGAGTGTTTCGAGATTGCGACGATCAAAACAGGGTATATAGGCTAATACATATCGTCGCTCACGAAATGCGCCATTATTATCAGTTTCGGCAAGTAACGGCAAAAAAACCGAGAGAGAATGATAACATCATTCAGGAATGGAAAGCGGATAGAGTTATTCGCAACAATAGTGAGCGCAACGCTTATTTCGGAAACGTAAGAGAACTTGACGCAAATGCGTTTGCTTATATGTATATGGCAGACAGATTCGGGGTGTTATTGAACGGCTTTGGTATACCGGACAATTATAGAGTGCGAATGAACAACTATGTTAAAAAGTTGTACGGAACGTCGCATCCCGTTTTCGGATCAAAGTATGCAAAGTGTTTTTCATAAATTGTGTTTATTGAAAATGCAATATGTGTAATTGAAAGCGTGAAAGTCTCATATTTGCTGCACCGTTAGAGCGCGTAGCGATATGACCGCTTCGGTATATTAGATTAGTTTATTTTACTGTGCTGAAGTGGTCATATGTGCGATTGCGCATTTGAATATGTCAATCATAAGGAAAATCGGCTTAGAAACGCTTGTGAATCGTCGAAAGTTTTGCAGAGCGGCGCAAAATGCAGTCTTGAATATGTTCGAGGTTGATGTTATAATTTGTGTATTGACTTAATATAAACAAAAAACTCGCAGAGCGAGTTTTGATTTTCGCACAACGTGCGAACCGGATAACCGGCGGTTTGAAAAAATTTTATTTGAACTAATGGTGCTACTTCAAATGGTAGTCAATCATTTGAGTACCCCTATTATAGCATATGATAAGGAGATGTCAAGATATGGACAAAAAATATTATATCGGTTTCGATATAGGCACAGACTCGATAGGTTGGGCAACTACGGATGCCGAGTATAATTTGTTGAAAACTCGCGGACAGGATTTCTGGGGCGTGTATCTTTTCGACGAAGCAAAAACTTCAGAAACGCGACGTGCGAGCAGAACTTCTCGCAGACGCACGGCGCGCAGACGTCAGAGAATCAATTTGTTGCAAGAATTGTTTGCGCAAGAGATTGCAAAGGCGGATTTTTGCTTTTTCGAGAGGCTGAACAACAGCAAATACAACGTAAAAGACAAAAACGACGGCGTTGCGTACAGAGATTGTTTGTTTCACGACGAGGCGTTCGGCGATAAAGAATATTTCAAAAAATATCCGACGATTTATCATTTAAGAGCGGCGTTTTTGAACGAGCAAAAGGCAAAAGAGATAAAAGACGTACGCCTTTTGTATCTTGCGGTTGCACACATTATCAAAAACAGAGGACATTTCCTGTTCGAAGGTCAGCAATTCAGCGTGGGAAACAAAGACGTCGTTCTCACCGCGTTTTCCGAGATAAACGAGATTTTGACAAGTATAGACGAAAACGCAAAGACGTTGTCGCTTGCAAACGTCGACGACGCGCTGAAAGTGCTATGCGACGGCAAATCCGCCAAAAGCGACAAAGAAAGGCGGCTTAAACTTCTGTTCGAAACGGAAAACGACAAAACGTGCGTAGCGATAATTAAAGCAATCGTCGGGTTGCAGGTTAACGTCAAAAACCTGTTCGGCGAAGAAGAACCGCAAATAAAGAATTTCTGTTTCGACGACGCAGGCTTTGAAATAGAAAAGTTGAAAGACGCTTTCGGCGAGGACGAATACGCATTGATTTGCGAGGCAAAAGCAATTTACGACTGGGCGGTTTTGTCGCAAATACTGAAAAATCACAAATATTTGTCCGAAGCGATGTGCGAAAAATACGATACGCACGCCGCCGATTTGGAATTGCTCAAAACCTACGTCAAAGAAAACTTCGGACAAGAAAAATATCGCGAGGTGTTTAGACTCTGCAAAAACGTCAACAACTATGCCGCGTACGTCGGCAAGGATAGAAATCGCTCGTTTTGCCACGTTTCAAAAGACGATTTCTACAAGTATTTGAGGTCGTTCGTTACTGACGAGGAAATTCTAAAACGTATGAACGAAGGCACGTTCCTTCAAAAACAACGCTCGAATGCAAACGGGGTCATACCGTATCAAGTTCAGCTTGCCGAGTTGGAACGAATCTTAAATAACGCAAGCGACAATTTCCCGTTCTTAAACGACGTAAGCGACGGTATGAGCGTAAAAGAAAAGATATGTTCGCTTTTGACGTTCAGGATACCTTATTACGTCGGACCGCTGAATACTGCGCATACGGATAAGGGGTTTGCGTGGGTAAAAAAATACGACGGCACGGGAAACGTCAAAATTACGCCTTGGAATTTCGACAAAGTTGTCGATAAACAAGCGTCCGAAGACGAGTTTATCAAGCGAATGACGAGCAAATGTACCTATCTCGTCGGTGAGGACGTGCTTCCCAAACAGTCGCTTCTGTACAGCGAATTTGCGTTCTTGAACGAACTCAACAACGTGACGTTCAAGGGGCGCAGACTCGACAAGCAGGCGAGAGAGGCTATCGTCGAATATGCTAAAAACAACAACAGAAAAATAACGCTGAAAGTTATCGCAGACGTTTTGGCAAAGGCTGGACTTATAGAACAAAGCGAAAAGGCAAAAGAGAATTTTGCGGGTATCGACGGTGAAATCAAGAGCGGTTTTTCCACGTTGAGATTTTTCAAGCGGCTGTTCGGCGATAATTTCAATCGAGAGCAGTGCGAAACGATCGTAAGATGGTTCACGGTAATGGGAAACAAGTCGGACGCAGCAGAGCGTGCAAGACGCGAGTTTAAGTTTGACGAAGCGACGACAAAGCAGTTGAAAGGCTTGAATTGCAGCGGATGGGGAAGACTGTCGAAAGAGTTTTTGGACGGAAACGAGATAACGACGGTCGACGAGAACGGCGAAATATTGACGATTATTCAAGCGATGCGCGAAACGGGTTGCAATCTGATGGAATTGATGTCCTCGAAGTTTGGATTTGAATCTTCCGTAAACAGATTCAACGATCAATATGCGGGCGACAAAAAGGTCACTTACAAAACGATAGAGGATTTGTATTGCTCGCCGTCCGTCAAGCGTGCGATCTGGCGTACGGTTTGCCTTGCAAAAGAAATCGAAAAAGTGCAACGTTGCGCACCTTCTCGAATCTTTATCGAGATGGCGCGCGGCGAGGATAAGAGCAAAAAGGGCGTGCGCACGAAGTCGAGAAAAGAGCAGTTGCTCGAATTGTATAAGGCGTGCAAAACGGACGTTCAGCAATGGGTGACGCAAGAGTTTATCGACGCGTTGGAAAACGTTGAAGACACAAAACTGCTCAGCGACAAACTGTATTTATACTATATCCAAATGGGCAGATGCGCATATACGGGCAGACCTATAAGCATCGAGGAAGTGTTCAACACCAACGTTTGCGACATAGACCATATTTATCCGCAATCGAAGATAAAGGACGATAGCATAATAAATAACAAAGTGCTTTGCTACAAAACGGCAAACGCGGCAAAAGGCGACGGCTATCCCGTTGCGTACGAAATTCGCGAGAAAATGTTGCCTATTTGGACGGTTTGGCACAACAAACAGTTTATAAGTGACGAAAAGTTCAAGAGATTGACGAGATCCACGCCGCTCTGCGTAGACGAACTTGCGGATTTTATCAATCGTCAACTCGTCGAAATTCGCCAAAGCACAAAAGCGGTTGCTCAAATACTGAAACGAATGTATCCGAATGCCGACGTCGTGTATTCGAAGGCGAGCAATGTCGTTGATTTTAAGAACAGAATCAACAAAAATCGCCCCGTACTCGTCAAAGTCAGAGAAATCAATGACTTACATCACGCAAAAGACGCTTATTTGAACGTCGTTGTCGGAAACGTGTACTATACGAAATTCAATCGCAACGCAGCGATTTTCTTCAAAAACAACAATGCTGACAGTTACAATATGAATCGTTTGTTTGAAGAAAATATCAAGAACGCGTGGAATCCGTCGTACAAGCAAAAAGTCGTGTCCGTTGCCAACAGAAATATATGCAAAGTGGTTCGTTTTACGTCGGAAGGGGAAGGCAAACTGTTTGACGCAACCGTAAAAACGAAAGGCGCAAACGACAAACTGATTCCGCTTAAACGGAATTGCCCGCTCGAAAATACCGCAGATTACGGCGGTTACGACAACGCCACAACCGCATATTTTTCTCTTGTGCGAAGCGTCGGCAAGAAAGGCAAAACGCTGTTGTCTATCGAAGCGATACCCGTTTACGTCGATTTGCTCGGAAAGAATAAGGTGTTTGACTACCTTGAAAACACGGTCGGACTCGAACAACCGCAAGTATTGATAGAAAAAATCAAAATCAATTCGTTGTTGAAACTCAACGGCGCATACGTTTGGTTGAGGGGAAAGACAAACGATTCGTTGACGATTTGCAACGCAAATCAAATGGTTTTGGATTCCGAGATGACGGCATATCTCAAACGTATCGTGTCGTACAACGAAAAGAGGAAAAAGAACAAAGACGTCACAGTGGACGAAACTTATGACAAGATAAGCAAAACAGGCAATCTAACGTTGTATAACGCACTTTTGAACAAACTGACGTCTCATCCTTATATTAACTTTTCCGCACTGCAAAAACAAGCCGAGTTCCTCAATGAGAAATGGGATGTATTCTGCGAATTGTCGGTTGAAAATCAGTGCACGTTGCTGTTGGAAATTTTGCATCTTATGCAATGTAACAGCACGTCTTCAAATCTTACGTTGATAGGCGGCGGATCAAGAGCCGGTGTACTGACTTGCAACAAAAAGTTGTCGGAAAACGGCGAGTGTTTGCTTATTACGCAATCGCCGACGGGATATTATAAGAATATCGTGAATCTAACGGCATATTATCGACAATGAGTTGGCGCACGGTGGTCGTTTCTACACACAGTAAACTCGAATACAAAATGGGTTATCTCGTGTGTAGAAACGAACAAACTCAAAAAGTACATATTTCGGAAATATCCACGTTGATAATCGAGTCTACGGCCGTTTCGCTTACGTCCGCGCTCGTTTGCGAACTTATCAAAAACAAAGTAAACGTGGTGTTTTGCGATGAGCAACACAATCCGCACTCGCAACTTTTGCCGTTAAACGGAAGTCACGACGCAAGCAAAAAGATAAAAACGCAAATAGAGTGGGACGACGCGATACGTGCGGACGTGTGGACGGAAATCGTTGCGAACAAAATATACCAACAAGCCAAGCATTTGAAAGACGTCGGGTTGGATCAGGCAAATCTATTGACGTCGTATATCGAACAACTTCAACCTTGCGACGCGACGAATCGTGAAGGTCATTCCGCAAAAGTGTATTTCAACGCTTTGTTCGGTTTGTCTTTTTCAAGAAATAAGCAAAACTCTATAAATAGTGCGTTAGATTATGGGTATTCAATCATTTTGTCCGCATTTAACCGCGCTATCGTCGCCGACGGATATTGTACGCAGATAGGCTTGTTTCATCGAAACGAATTTAATCCGTTCAACTTTGCTTGCGATTTGATGGAACCGTTTAGAGTGCTGGTTGACAGAATGGTTTTCCAAATGGATGGTGAAGAATTGGATACAAACGCAAAAAGACAATTACAAAACGTTACGAATCAAAAAATCAGAATAGCAGGCAAGGAATACACCGTTTCGGATGCAATAGGAATTTATTGCAAAAGTGTGTTTTCCGCGCTCTGTACAAAGGATTTGTCGCAGATATGTTTCTATGAGTTATAGATTTATGAGAATACTTGTGTTTTTCGATTTGCCGGTCGAAACCTCGAAAGATAGGGCAGAGTATCGAGCATTTCATACTTTCTTGATTAAAAACGGTTTTGCTATGTTGCAAGAATCCGTGTATAGCAAACTCGTGCTCAACAATACGGTCGGCGAGGCGATAAAAGAAAACGTCAGAAAACATTGTGCAAAGCACGGACTCGTGCAAATGCTAACGGTAACCGAAAAACAGTTTGAAAGAATGGAACTTATCGTCGGCGAAATCAAAAGCAACGTTATCGACAACGACAGCAGATTGGTGGTTTTATGAAAATATGTCATTACGACTTCTCAAAACCGTTTGATATTGGCAACGGTGTAGGTGTGCTCGTCGTCGAGAACGCAAACAAATTCGTTCGGTATTGCAACGATTTCGTTGCGCAACAAAACGGCGAGGACGGGTGTTTTATCATCGACGACGGCGACAAAGCGTTTTCTTTTAAGAAAAACGGTTGTATTTTGTTTGATTTTTTCGGATTATCGCTTTGCGATAAGAAAATTATCTCAGGGTTGTACGACAAAATGAAGTCTGTCGTAGACGACGAGTATTTGCAAAAGTATTACGAACTTCGCGGGCGTATGAGCGAGTTTTGCGATATGTTGTCGGTAGATTCGCCGATTGCAGTCGAATACGATGCCGACTTGTGCGTTCAAGATTTTCTTAAAACAATGAAAGTTAAGCCAATCGACAACAAAAATTCTTTTGCGGAAAACATACTTGACTACCTCGACGCGCAATCGAGATTCGCAGGGACAAAACTGTACGTGCTGGTCAATTTGTTATCCTTTCTCGACGATAAAGATTATGCCTTGTTGATGACTCACTTTGCGTATGCGCCGTATTCGGTTTTGCTGCTGGAAAGAAAACAATGCGATAGAGTAGACAACGAACCGATGCTAATCATCGACAACGACTTATGCGAGATTGTTGCGCAATAGCCGTAATAGTGATACTATAAAAACAACACCTCTACCATTTAAAATTCCTGCGTTGGTGCGCAAAAATGCTCAAATTTGAGGTTTGAGTATGGTGCTATTTTAAATGGTAGTCAAACTTTTTTTAAAATTTATAAGCATTTTAAAGTGTTTGAGTATGGTGCTATTTTAAATGGTAGTCAAACACCGTCATCTCTGATC
>URTQ01000052.1 GCA_900550855.1 uncultured Eubacteriales bacterium | reverse complement strand
GGGAGGGGTTGCGTGATTGTCGTGCCCCGCCGCTACCATACGCAAACGATAGGTGGGGTTGTAGGGGTGTTTGAAAAGGTAATCTTTGCCTTCTTCGACCTTTTGTTCCTCGCCGAAAATCGCTTTGATTGATTCCGCGGTTTCGTCGAGAGAGATTTCCATACCCATCGTGTGAGCGGTCATAATGAAGGAAGCGATGTCCGCAACGCCCATCTTGCCGCTGTTTGCGGGGTTGACTGCGGATACGATGCTGTCGTCGCCGTATTCCCAAGAAAGAACTTCGTTGACAACCGCGTTTACGAGGTCGAGTGCGGAATTGTAATTCGTGTCGTTATGGACGTAAGTCACGCCTTCGAGAACGGTGTCGAGAATGTATTGAACGAGTCCGTTGAGTGCTTCTGTTTTCTCGGCAGCGTCCATATTGCCGTATTCATTATACAATTCTTTATCGTCTTTATCGCTCTTCTTGAAGTCGGCAAACAAGGTGCTGCGGACGATACCGAGTACAGTGTTGTCGCCGCCGACCATATTCATAACGGTGTCGACAAGTCCGTCGATTGTGCCTTGATTGATGAAGTGGCTGACCATACGGTCGAGAAGTACGGAATAGATTTGTTCGTTGATATAATCGTTGTAACCGAGCGCGTTCATATTCTCGTAGTTAATCATATACGCGAGATAGTCGGGGTTGGTTGCAACGACTGCTTGCCATTTTTCTTCGGTGGGGTCGTTTTTGTACGCTTTGTATGCGGTTTGGAAAGCATCGTTATTGAAAGCCGGTGCGGTGAACACGTTGTGGCTCGGCACTTCCTTAAACGGCGTTGCGCTGATGTCGTCGAGGCAGTATACGGAAGAAATGCAGGTTTCGCCGAGTTTGCCGTCAAAATCGTATCTTTCGAGTGTGGTGTATCTTCTGGGGGAATAGTAACTTACGCAAGAACCCGTTTGGAAGTCGTAGAGCGTTCTGCCTTCGACGTCGGTGTAGGTCATAGCGTCGCAAACGTGCATATGTCCCGTGAAGACGTAGCGAGCGCCCATATCGAGCAAGCGTTTTGCGGTGTTTTCCCAGTTGTAGACGGTGAAGTCTTTGAGGATTTCGTCTTCCATTTCCCAGTGCGGAAGCGCGTTCTGGTGGAAGCTGGCTACGATTGTCTTTTCGCCGAGAGTTGCGGATGCGTTTTGAGATTGACAGAATTCTTGCATCCAGTCAAGCACGTCTTCGGTGAGTCTGCCGCCGCAGAGGTGGTCGAGACCTGTTGAACGGAACACGGTTTTACCTGCAGCGAAAGCGGCTTCTGCATCGATTGTCGTCGAGGTATCGACCGCTCCTTCGTCGGTTGCGCCGTAGAAAGTGTAACTTTCGCCGTTTGCTTGCGTTTTGTTTTTGATAACGTTATATTCCGCTTCGTTCACTCTGACGTATGCGCCGACTTCTGCCGACTCTCTGTCGTGAGCGTCGATAGCCATAAGCGCATAATCCTTATAGTCGGCAGCTTTGATTTCCGCCGACAAGGAAAGAGCGTTGTTTACGTCGCCGATTTGATAGTATTCGTTGAGTTTGTCGGCGGTTGTTTTGGAAGCGTTCATATTGTTGACCGCTTCGATGTGCTCGTTGTAGTAGTGGATTTCAAGCGTATCCGCGTTTTTGGACGGAATATAATTGGTTGTGTACTCGCCGTACCAGTACTCTGCGGGCAAATACTCTGTGAGGTTGATTGCGCCGTCGCTTCCGTCAAGGTTTGCGTTCGGATAGCCCAAACCTGCAAAAACGAGAGCGAATTGCATCGTCGTCAATGCGTCGGAAACACGCTTCGAGCCGTCTGTTTTCGAGTAAAGCGCGCCCGAAGTGTTGTAGAGGTCGTGGTTTCCGGGGATAGCGAAAACTTGGAAGTTTGCGTATTTTCCGCCCAACGCTCTTATTGTGTTTTGCATATAGCGCAAAGCGTTTGCAACGTCAACGAGAGCGGTGACCTCGCCGTTTTTGCTTAGGTCGCCCGATGCGAAAACGTAAAGAGGCGCTTTTCCTTCCTTTGCGTCGGCAATGTATTGCTCGATTTGTTGTTTGAGGATCATACCGCTTTCCATAACGAGTTTGGTGTCGCCCGTCATAGAATTGTAGAAGTCGCTCGTTTTGTAGTCGGGACTTTGAATGTCTTGATAGCAATCGTCGACGGGGAAGTAGTGAATGTCGCTGAATTGACCGATCATAAGAGAGTTGGTCGGCGTCTTTTGACTGTCGGCGTTTGCAATGCCTGCAATCGAGAACGTCATAACGCTCGCAAGAACGATTGCGAGAGCGACGACGAACACCAAAGGCAGATGTCTTTGCATTTTGTTGCTCATATTTCCTCCTTATGCACGCATACGCGCGCAAATAATTCTTTCTATACGATTGTACATTAAATACAAATTAAAATCAATATCGAATCGGAAAAGTTTTTCTGTGAAATTGGATTTTGTTCGATAGTTTACACTTTGATTGATATTGCGCGCCGAAAATCTGCCGCAGTGCCGAAAAGCGGAAAAAGTATCCGGAAAATAATTAATATTTTTGCAAATATTCGTTGACAAACGACTTAATCGGGAATAATATATAAATGAACATTTGAATAACAGTTCAAGTGTTGGAGAGAAAAATGACAGTAGAAATCAAAGACAATACCCAAAATTCAACGCTTCCTGCCGACGACGTGGTATCTGCGCTTGCAGAATTGTTCAAGGCTCTTGGCGACCCGACCCGCGTTAAAATTTTGAGTTGCTTGCAAGCAAGCGATATGAACGTAGGGGACATCGCCGACAAACTCGGTATGACCACTTCCGCCGTATCCCACCAACTTCGCGTGCTTCGCGCAATCAAACTCGTCAAAGGCACGAAAGAGGGCAAGGAAGTCAGATATTCTCTCGACGACGACCACGTTACGCTCATAATGCAGTGCGGTCTGACTCACGTCAACGAGGAAAAGTAATTCCTCGCCATCTAAAAACGCAGGGTGCAAGCCCCTGATTTTTTAGAAGCAATATTTGAATAGTTGTTCAATAATCCAACTGTTCAATAAAACAAACATATATAGGATTTGACCCGAAAGGGAAGTATATAAATCGTTAGGAGAAACGAAAATGAAAAAAGTTTACAAACTCGAAGATCTCGATTGTGCAAATTGCGCCGCAAAAATGGAATGTGCCATTCAAAAACTTGACGGCGTACAAAACGCTTCCGTCAGTTTTATGGCTCAACGTCTCACCATCGAAGCCGATGACGCAAACTTTGACGAGATTATGAAGAAGGTTGTGAAGACCTGCCGTAAAATCGAACCCGACTGCACAATCGTTCTATAAAGCACGCTATTGAGCGCATAGCGGCGTCAGACATTCTCGCTCGTCAACTCATTTACGATTAGTAAATTAGGGTTGCCGCGCGAGAGTATCTTCCTTGCTCTGCATCTCAATATCGCACTTTATGGGTGAGTGAATGACAGTGCTGGACACTCTCGTTTGACAACTCATCTACGCCAAGTAAATTAGTGTTGCCGTGCAGAAGCGTCTTCCTTGTTCTTCATCTCAAAGAATAATCGTGGCCAACAATCTCACCTTATAGTGATGTTTGTTCAAAAATCTCAATTATAGACAAAGCGGATTATGAAAAAAATCAAACTATCAAGAAAAGAAAAGAAGAACCTCATTCGCATAAGCGTTGCGCTGTGCTTGTTCTTCGTTATACTCATCGTTGACAAAACGTTGGGACTTGCAAAGGCGGTCGGCGGACAGTACGGTTGGCTTTTGCCGTTCTTCCTCTATTTTGCCGTGTATATGGTCATCGGTTACGACGTGCTGTTCAAGGCGGCAAGAGGAATCGTACACGGTCAAGTGCTTGACGAAAACTTGCTTATGTGCGTGGCATCTCTCGGCGCGTTTGCGCTCGGCATTTACACGAGCGTGACGGGCAGAGAACAAGAGGGCTTCGACGAAGGTTGCGCCGTGCTTTTGTTCTATCAGGTCGGCGAGTTCTTCCAAAGTTACGCGACGGGCAAATCGAGAAAATCCATTTCCGCACTTATGGACATCAGACCCGATTACGCCAACGTCAAGAGAGAAGACGGCATTGTCGAACAAGTCGACCCGAGCGAAGTTAAGGTTGGCGACGTCATCGTGGTTTACCCCGGTGAAAAAGTGCCTCTCGACGGTATCGTGACAAGCGGTTCAACCACTCTCGACACCAAAGCGCTCACGGGCGAATCCCTTCCCAGAGAACTTTCGGAAGGGGATGAGATAATCAGCGGTTGTGTCAATTTGACGTCGCAAATCGAAGTCGAAGTGACAAAAGTATTCTACGATTCGACCGTTTCTAAAATACTTGACCTCGTTGAGAACGCTTCGAGCAAGAAATCCAAAGCGGAAAACTTTATATCGAGATTTGCAAAATACTACACGCCGAGCGTGGTCGTGGCTGCCGTTTTGCTTATGGTTATAGGCGGCGCGGTCACAAAAGACTGGTACACTTGGATTTACAGAGGTTTGAGTTTCTTGGTCGTTTCTTGTCCTTGCGCGCTCGTCGTTTCCGTGCCTCTTTCCTTCTTTGCAGGCATCGGCGCGGCTTCGAGATTCGGCATTCTTATCAAGGGTAGCAACTATCTCGAACTTATGAGCAAGGCAAACGTATTCGTGTTCGACAAGACGGGAACGCTCACCAAAGGCAACTTTGCCGTAACCGACGTTGCGCCTGCCGACAGAAAAGACGAGATTCTTCGTCTTGCCGCCATTGCGGAAAACGACTCGAATCACCCGATTGCACGCTCTATCGTGGCTTGTTATAACGGTGAAATAGAGGGCGGTTATACGCTTACGAACATAGCGGGCTTCGGTGTGCTTGCGACAAAAGACGACGACAGCATCTATTGCGGCAACGAAAAACTTATGAAATCCTACGATATTCCTTATGTTGCGCACAAGGGAATAGGCACTGTAGTTTACGTTGCTCACAACAAAGAATTTGTCGGTTCGCTTCTCATAAGCGACGAAATCAAGGACGAATCCGTATCAGCCGTCGGCGAACTCAACAAAATGGGTTGCAAAACGGTTATGCTTACGGGTGACAACGAGGCTATCGCATCCGATGTGGCAGGAAAAATCGGACTTTCGGCATACAAAGCGTCCTTGCTTCCGCAAAATAAAGTGGAAAACGTCGAGCAAATGCTTGCAGAGAAGAAGAAAGGCGATGTGCTGTGCTTTGTCGGCGACGGCATAAACGACGCACCCGTGCTTATGCGTTCGGATATAGGCATTGCTATGGGCGGCGTGGGCAGCGACGCGGCAATCGAAGCGAGCGACGTAGTGCTTATGCAAGACGATTTGACGGGTATATCCACTGCAAAACGTATTTCTAAAAAGACGATGAGAGTGGTGTACGAAAACATCGTCGGCTCTCTTGCCGTAAAACTTCTTATTATGGCATTGAGTGCGACGGGCGTTCTCGGCAGTGCGACGATGTGGATTGCAGTTTGCGGCGACGTCGGAGTGGCAATAGTTGCGATTCTCAACGCAATGCGCGTCAACAAAGGCTATAAAACGCTTATCAAACAAAAGTAAAACACCGCGTTAGATATTCAAAATTGTGCAATTTTGGCTACAAGTGAACACAAACGCGCAATCAACTTAAAAAACGTAAAACAGTCATAATTTTCCCCTATTCTATAAGAAAAACGGATATGCGATTTGCAGTCCGTTTTTCTTTATGTCGATAACGCTTTAATGTCCGATAACGAATATCGCAAATTTTCTTTGAATATTATGTTGTCGAAAGAAACGGTGCTAACACGCAATAATCGTTTCATATATTGTAAAAGAGAGGTGGACTATGCATTTTATGGCGCTTATGCTTGCGATACTCGGATTGTTCGGTATGTTGGGATTCTTCGGCGGCTTGTGGTTTTAATCGCTTCGGATTCTAATAAAACAGCGTTTTCGTTTGGGTCAAAACGTTCGTTCGATTCCGTTAAATCGATTTGAAATGAAAAAACACATCTAGAAGATGTGTTTTTATTTACTTTGATATTACGTTCAACGTCAGATTTCCATTGCAATTTTCAATGCGACGTCAAACGTTGCTTTTTGAATATCGTGTTCCGCTTCGTTGCCGAGATTCGCTTGTTCCCAAGAATCGTCGTTCAACAAATCGCCCGAAAAGAAAAAGGTATACAATTCAAATCCGTAATAATTGCAAATCGCTTGCAATCCCGATGATTCCATTTCAACCGAAATGCAACCTTCGCTTTTTCTTCGTCTTGCTTTATCTTGCGTTTCCATATACAAGGCGTCAGTCGTCCACGACCTTCCGACAACGTACGGCAAATTGTATTTTTGAAAGATTTTTGCAATCTTGTCGCAGTTTTTTATTTCGATATAATCGGACGGCGGCATATAGTGATAAGAAAGCCCTTCGTCGCGATAGGAATAAGAGGGGACTATCAGTTTTCCGCTACATTTTTCCTTATCAAAAACGCCGCACGAACCGTATACGATAAACTTGGTTGCGCCCGAAACGTAATTTGCTTCGTACATAACGGACGCGGCAACGCACGAGCCGATTGGACTCATATAAAACAAAAGTTTTTTCCCGTTGACTTCAAACAGATAAATATCGATGTGTCCGTTTGCCGTTGCTGAGTGACCTATGGGGTGGCTTTCGTATTTTTCCAAAAACATTGCCAAAACGTGCCTTGAAAACGACACAATGCAAACGTCGGCAAAAAACTTCTTTTCGCCGTAAAAAGCACTTATATCAATCAATGGTTTCGATTTGTTGTCAAATGAATCGATTATGCTCATACTTTTTCCTATTTCCGTACAAGGTTATGCAAGGTTTTGTGCTGTTTTTCGGATAATCCGATTGTTTCGGTCATTATATCATTTATCCTACGAGATGTAAACGCCAAAATTCTTTTGCATTTATGAAATGTGCAAAATTAGAGTATGGCGCACAATTCATCGGATTTTCAGTTTTCCCGCCCGTTCGATTCCCTAAACACGTTCATAAAAATGAAAAAGCACATCATTGAGATGTGCTTTTTCATTTGGTACCCCCATAGGGAATCGAACCCTAGTTTCCGCCGTGAGAGGGCGACGTCTTGAACCGCTTGACCATGAGGGCAAATCGTTATTGCTTTGTGATAATAGCATAATTTCTTGTCGTATGCAAGCAAAAAAATGTATATTTTCTCAAAATCCATCGCTTTTTCCGCGCCGCTACGCCTTTTTCGAAATTTCTTGTCTGTTTTGATAAAAAAATATCAAATTCGGTATTGATTTTTATTTTGATATATTATAAAATACATTTGTATTAAAAATATTTAAGGAGAAAATTATGGATCCCAAATATCAAAGTTTGTTTACACCTTGGAAGATAGGCAAATGCGAAATCAAAAACCGCATCGTGCTGACTTCTATGGGCGGAACTTCAATTTTCGGCTGGATGGAACCGCATCACTTCGACAAAGAAGCCGCAAACTTCTTGCTCGATAGGGCAAAGAACAACGTCGGCCTTATTTTGCCGGGTATCGCACCCATCAGAAACGTTATCGGCGGAAACTGGCTCTACAAGAGCAAGAGTTCCTTCAAACATCTCAAACCCTTTATGGATGAAATTCACAAGACGGGCGCAAAGATGTTCGTGCAACTCACCGCAGGTTTCGGACGCTCTTTTGCAATCAGCGGAATGATGGAAATGCTTGCCACAAACAAAGTTTTGGGTGCAATCGCAAAGCCGTTTATCAACATCGATCAACTCACGATGAGCGCGAGTCCCAATCCGAACAGATGGAGTGACAAAGTGCCGTCCAGAGCAATGACAATCGACGAGATTCACGAGTTTATCAAAGCGTTCGGCAAAACCGCGAAAATGTGCAAAGACGCAGGCGTAGACGGCGTTGAAATCCACGCGGTTCACGAAGGATATTTGCTCGACCAATTCACGATGAAATACACCAACCAACGTACCGACGAGTACGGCGGTTCAATCGAAAACAGATATCGTTTCCCCATCGAAATCGTCAAGGAAATCAAGAGAGTATGCGGCGAGGATTATCCCGTTTCGTTGAGATATTCCGTCGTATCCAAGACCAAAGGCTTCCGTCAAGGCGCGCTTCCCGGTGAAGACTACGTCGAAGTCGGTCGCGATATGGAAGAAAGCAAAATCGCAGCCAAAATGCTTCAAGACGCAGGCTACGATATGCTCAACTCGGACAACGGCACTTACGATGCGTGGTACTGGGCGCATCCGCCGGTATATATGCCGCAAAACTGCAACCTCGCAGATTGCGAAGAACTCAAAAAAGCAGTCGATATTCCCGTCGTTTGCGCAGGTCGTATGACCCCCGAAGTCGGCGCAAAGGCTATTGCGGAAGGCAAAATCGACGGTATGGGCGTCGCTCGTCAATTCCTCACCGATCCCGAATGGGTCACTAAACTCATTCAAGGCAGAGAAGACGACATTATGCCGTGCATTTGCTGCCATAACGCTTGCTTCAATATGGCGCACTACAACGGCGTTGCAAACGATCAGGATTTGTCCGACACCGCAGGTATGGCACGTTGCGCGCTCAATCCGCACACGATGCAATCCAAGAAATACAAGATCGTTCCTGCAACCAAATCCAAGAAAATCGCCGTCGTCGGCGGTGGTATTGGCGGTATGGAAGTTGCAAGAGTCGCAACTTTGCGCGGACATAAAGTCACCATTTACGAGAAATCCAACGATCTCGGCGGCATTTTTGTAGCGGCGGCAGCACCGTCTTTCAAAGAGAAAGATAAGGAACTTATCGAGTGGTACAAAAAGCAAATCAAAGATTTGGGCATCGAAGTGAAGTACGGCGTCAAAGTTGACGACGTAAACAAACTCGACGCGGACGAAGTCGTCGTGGCAACGGGCGCTGTGGCAAGACGTTTCAACGTTCAAGGCGTTGAAAAGACCGTCGAAGCGTGCGATTTCTTGCTCGGAAACAAACAAGTCGGCGACAACGTCGTCATCATCGGCGGTGGCTTGACCGGTTGCGAAATCGCGTACGAATTGCAACTTCAAGGCAAACATCCCGCAATCGTCGAGATGAAGAACGACCTTATCGCAGTCAAGGGTGTATGCCTTGCAAACTCGTCCTATTTGAGAGAGTACTTTGCGCTTCACAAAGTGCCCGTGTATCTCGAAACCAAACTCGTTGCGGTCACCGACAACGGCGTTAAAGTCGAGTCAAAAGACGGCAAGCAATTCGAGATTCCCGCGGATTCCGTCATTATGTCCGTCGGTTACAGACCCGCACCCGTCGCGCAAGAGGGCAAACACGTTCACGTCGTCGGCGACAGCGCGAAAGTCGGCAACCTTCGCACTGTAATTTGGGGTGCTTGGGATGTTGCAATGAAACTGTAAGTGTAAAGCGCGCTATTTAGCGAATAACTTCGGCAGAGCCGTCCGTCCGTCAACTCATTTACGCAAAGTAAAT
>URTQ01000051.1 GCA_900550855.1 uncultured Eubacteriales bacterium | reverse complement strand
CTTTGACGAGGATTTCGGGGTTTTCGTATGACAAAAGACTTGCGTGGAAAAATCAAATACGGGGTTGTTATGAATTTTTAACCTCTTTTACGATTTTCGAGATAAAAGAAACTATCGCTACAAGCACCAGAAATCCGCCGAAAAGTTTTTTGAGCAAATCGCCGTTCGCTTCCGTTGCGAAAAACGAACATCCTATGCAAGCGATTATCGACGGAACGAGCATATAAATCAAGTTCTCTTTGCGCACCAAACCGTTCTTGACGTGGACGAAAAGCGCGGCTGTTCCAGACGGCAAAAAGGCGATTAGATTCGCGAATTGCGCGGTGAGTTGCGCAACGTTCATAACCAGTACGAGTATGGGCAAAGTGAGCGTTCCGCCACCCATTCCCATACCTGCGAGTATGCCCCCTAACAGCCCTGCCAAAATAAAAAATATAAATTGCATTTTCACCTCATATTGATACGAAATCGGCACTTTATCGCTTGAATTTTATCGATAAAACGCTTTTTCAGTCAAAAATCATTTTGAATCCCGCAAAAGTCATAAGCGCGTAAAAGAGAAAGGAAACGGCGTTTGCGGACATTTTTTTGAGAAGCAACGCACCGACGATTCCGCCTATCGTAACGCCTATCACGGTGGGCAAAATCACGCTCGGTTCGTAGTTTCCTTTGAGTGCGTACACGACGGAACTTACGAGGCACAGCGGCAGTATCACGGCGATTGCGGTTGCGTGCGCGCTCTTTTCGTCGAGTCCCCAAACGTATGTCAAACACGGCACGGCGAGCATACCGCCGCCCGCGCCGAAAAGTCCGTTTATCGCGCCAATGAAAAGCGAAGCAAGACACATTGCGATTTTGCGCTTTGCCGACACGTTTTGCCCCGACGGGTTATATTTGAAGAAGTTTTTTGCAACAATTCGATTGATATAGGTTTCGTTTTGCATACTTTTAGTTTTATTAATTTGCGAGAAAGTATGAATTTCGATTGCCAAAATATTGTTTTTGTATTAGGATAATAAAGCATATTGATTTATACAATGCGCGCATATATGCGTGAATGTGTAACTCAAAACATCAAAAGGGCGCAAGCCCCAGCAAAATAAATCTCTTTATAGGTTTGGTATGAACAAGAAGAAATTTGCAGTATTAGCACTAATGATGATCGCACTCGTCGTGCTCACTTCGGCAATGTTCGTCGCTTGCAACAAGAACGACGACAACACGACGGACGACACCACAAAGACAATCGAAGCCACAAAAGGGCTTCTCATTTCCAACGGCGACTTCAAAGTTGTAGACACGTCGGTCAAGACCTATCCCCGTACGATAACCAACTGGACGGGCGGCAAGACCTATTCGTCGGGCAACTATAAGGACGACGTCACGGCAGGCGCAATCAGCCTCGACAAAGCACTCTACGACGCAAACAAGAGCAAGTGGAACGATGACAACAACTCTCTCTACGACGCTCTCGTTGCAGGCGGCAGATACGGCGACGACGACGCAATCAAAAACGCGCTTATGATTTATATGCCCGAGCAATCCGAAAAGGACGGCAAAAAAGTCAACGGTCCGACCGCTTACGGCTACACGTCTTCCTCTTTCACCATTGCAAAAGGCGGTTATTACAAACTTTCCGTCGACGTTTTGACAAAGGACATCAAAGGCTCTGAAAACGGCACGCCCGGCGCACGCATTTACGTCAGTTCCAACACTTATGCGGAATTTGACGCAATCGACACGCAAGGTCAATGGGTCACCTATTCCGTGATTATCGAAGGTTCGCCCTCGTCCTCGTCCACGCTCAGCGTTATGCTCGCGCTCGGCAAGTATTCCTTGTCTTACACGACGGGTCTTACCACGGGTTACGCGGTGTTTGACAACCTCACTTTGACCAAACTCGAAAGCGGCGACGAATATGCGCAAGCAGTCCTCAACGAAAGAACGAACAACGAAAACGCAAAGACCACCACGACCGCAACCCTCAAAGTGTCCAACGGACGCTTCGATTTCGGCACGACTTCTCTTTCGTCTTCGGCAACCCCGAACGGTTGGTCGCTCGTGACAGGCAACAGCGGCAGCAACGATTCCGCACCGTCCTCTTTGGGTTACAACGCAATCATCGACGCGAGCAAGTTTGCGGACAACTACAACAAGTATTCCACGACTTACTACACCAAGTCCGAAGCAGACCCCGACAAGAAATCGTCCTACGTTCCCGCAGGTAGCCTCGAAGCAATCGCAAACGAGAACAACGACAACCGCATTCAAAAACTCATCGACGGTTCTGTCGGCACGAACGTGTTTATGCTCTCTCAACAACTTATGACCGCGCAAGGCGTCAAGTCCTCTCGCAGCATAACCATTGAGAAGAACAAACTCTATGCGCTTTCTCTCAACGTTTACACCTACGGCGTACACGGCGCGGGCGCGTCCATTATCCTTTCGGGCAGCGACGGCAAAGACATCGTCATCAAAGGTATCTCGGCAGCGCCGTCCGACAACGTGTTTATCGGCAGCACCAAGATTGACTCTAACAGTTATGCGGCAGGCACGGACCAAGGCGTCACCACCGACGGCTGGAAGACCTACACCTTCTACATTCAAGGCAACCAATTCAAAGATTACAGTTACAATATGACCGTATGGCTCGGCACGGAAGGCACTTCGAGCAACACGGCGGTCGAGTACACCAACTGGAACTCGGACAAGACCCAAACCACCTACAAGGCAAACGGCACGTTCTCTAACGGCTGGCTCTTTATGGACGAACTCAATCTCAAAGAGATTGCCGCAGACGACGTTCCCTCTACCCTCGTCAAAGACGCGAACGACAAACAAACTCTCGACTTGACGGAAGCGGGTATGAGCGCGTACGAAGGTCTTAAAGTCGACCTCACCACCACAAATATGTCGCCGTTTGACGGAATGCTCGCAAACACGACGGGTACGTCCTCGCAAGAAGGCATCGACGTGATTGCCGACACCAACGGTATTCCGCAAGGCTGGGTTTCCAACTTCGACCTCACCGATTCCAAAGCACCTTTGGCAAAAGGTCTTGTGAGCGAAGGCGTCGTGGAACTTTCCAAGGACGAACTTCCCTACGACACGGTTGACAAACACGCATACCAAATCAAAATAACCGGCGACAGCCGTTACGAAATCGAAACTCAAACCTTCACTATCGAAAAGAATAAATTCTATCGTATCTCGGTTTGGGTCAAGACAATCGACGTCAAAGAAACGAGCGGCGCATACGTCTATCTCGTCAAGAAAGGCGACACCGTAAAGGACGATTCAACTCTTACGACGTTCTCTCAAATCAACACGAATTCCGACGAAAACGGCTTCGACGCATACCTCAACGACTGGTGCGAACTCACTATGCTCGTCAAAGGTAGCGAAAAAGAAGACGTCACCGTATCCTTGAAGTTTGCTCTCGGCAGCGGCGACCGCTGGGCGTCAAGCACTCTTACGAGCGGTTCTATGTTCGTTGCAAACGTAAACGGCGCAAGCATTTCTCAAACCGTATACGACAACACGAGCACGGGAACGTACGTCAAGAACGTCAACCTCGCTTCCGCTTCATCGAGTTACACCTTCACCAACGGTGCTTTCGACGACTACGACACTAAGGACGAAAACCTCGAAGAAGGCAAGAGCCTCAACGAGCAAAACGCCGCCGCAACGCCTTCCAACTGGACGTTCAGCGACAAGACCTTGAAGCCCAACACTTCCGAATCCAACCTCGTTGCAGGTATCGTCGCTTTGAACACGACGGACAACAAGTCCTTCTCTCACAGCGATCAAACGACGGCAGTGTTCCCCAACATCGCGCCGTCCGTGTTCGATTCCTTCTACGGCAACTTCTACGACGTGAACACCGACCTTGCAAGTTTCCCCGGCAAGAAGGCTCAACTTCTCGCAATCGGTTCTAACAACGGCACGACGGGTTATGCGGCAGGCTTCTCGTCGGGCAGCGTTACGCTTTCGGCAAACGGCTACTATGCCCTTTCCGTCTATGCAAGAACGGTCGGCAACACGACGTTCTCTATCTACCTCACGGGCGAATCTTCCGTTGACTCTACCAACGAGTCGGGCGCAAGCGCATTCGTCGAAACGAAGACCGCTTCCGAATCCGAATGGGCAAAATACACCTTCTATATCCGCATCGGTCAATCCAGCGTTTCCGTAAAACTCAATCTCTGGCTCGGTCAAGACACCACCTACGGCACGGTTGAAGGCGAAACGAGCGAACTTCAAGCAGAAAACGCAAAATCCAACGGCACGGTATTCTTCGACAACGTAACCTACAACACAATCGACGAAGACACCTACGACAAAGCGGAAACTTCCGACGTCGCAAACGAAACCATTCACAAACTTTCCTTCCTCACCGACAGTTTCGATTCTCTTTCTTCGGCAGTCGAGTCGAGAAAAGAACTCTCAACCCCCAACGGTTGGACGGGCACTGTGAGCGGCACGACGAGTTCCAAAGCAACCAAGAGCGGTATCGTTTATGCGGATCGCAACTTCTACGAAGTAGAAACCGTTGACGGCATTGACTATGCTCGCATTCTCGGCGCAGATTACACCGTCGACAGCGACGAAGCGACGCCCACCGACGAAGAAATCGCAGACGCAAAGAAAGAAGCAAGATTCGAAGGCAAGACCGACGAAGAAATCATCGCAACCCTCAAAGAAGAAAAAGTCGTTGCTTTGAAGAAAGCAAACTGGATTCCCGTCAGCGTTCTCGAAGCAAAGAGCGGCAAGCAAATGCTCGTCATCAACAACACCGAAAAGAGTGCGTACACTTACACGAGTTCCACGTTCACTCTCAAAGAGGCTTCCTTCTACGAGATCAGCGTTTGGGTCAAGACCTACGGTATGTCAAATGACGACGACATCAGCGGCGCAAACGTCGAGCTCTATCTCGGCTCTGCGAACGAATCCGACAAGCCCTTCGCTTTCACCGCAATCAAAGCGGCGGACACGAAAGAATGGACGAAATACACCTTCGTCGTCAAGACTATGGACGACGACGTGACGAGCGTCACCGTCAAACTCTCGCTCGGCAAGTACGAATCCGAAACCGTTGACGGCGAAACCACCGTTACCGGTATCACGAGCGGATACGCAATGTTCGACGACGTGACCATCAAGCAAGTCGACGAAGCGGCATACGACAAAGCGGTCACCGATTCCGAAACGGACAGCACCCTTCTCACTCGCCAAGTTTCCAACGAAACGAAAGGCAGCAGCGACGACAATAACAACAACGGCAACAACGAAACGCCGTCCAAGACCTTCAACACCGAAGCACTCTGGTGGATGGTCCCGACAATCGTCCTTGCAGTGCTCATCATCGTGGTCGTAATCGTCTACGTCGTACGCAAGGTGAGAAAGCCGATTTCCAAGAAGAAAGAAAAGAAAGCGGCATCCCCGATTGAAACGCCTTCTCTCGACGCAAAACACGACAAATACGACGAGAACAAGGAATAATTCGATTAAACTAAAAAAAACGCTCGCAAGCAAAACTTGCGAGCGTTTTTTTTAATTTGGGCCGAATACAAAAAAATATTCGGGTTCGGGTGTCCCGCCCGCAATTATTAATTATTCATTATTAATTATTGTTTTTTATCATATTCTTAAATATGAATAAAACCGCAAAATCTTTCGGCATAGTCACAAGTTTTTCAATCGTGACAAGGCTCGTTTCGTTTATCTTCAAAATGTGGATGTCCCGCGCTCTCGGTGCGGAAGTCGTCGGACTCTACCAAATTGCGTTGAGCGTTCTGCTTATGCTCTTTACGATCACCGCTGGCGCGCCGACCGTCCTTTCGAGAAAAATTGCGGAATCGAGCGGCAATCTCAAAAAACAAAATTCGCTTTTAACCGCTTCCGTGATTATGGGACTCGGCATATCCGCGGCGATTTGCGCCATCTTTTACGGCTTGGGAACGAAAATTTCGCCGCTGTTTTCAAATCCCGATTGCTTGCCCATATTCTTCATTATGTTGCCCACAATCCTCACCTCAACGCTTTATGCGTCGCTTCGCAGTTGGTTTTGGGGCAGAAAAAAGTTTTTGGCGTTTTCGTCGACCGAACTTATCGACGAGATTGTCAAAATCGCGCTTTCAATCGCGTTTACGGGCGGTTTGATTTCTCGTCTTAACGGCGCGCAAAATATCGCGCTTGCAATGACGATTTCCGACCTTGCGTGCGTGCTTATACTTCTCGTGCTGTTCTTCGCAACGGGCGGAAGACTTACGAAACCGAGCGGTTTTAAGGAATTGACGTTGAAAACCATTCCCCTTTCGGCAACTCGCATAATCACGTCCCTCGGCGCGTCGCTCACCGCCCTCATTCTTCCCAAAATGCTCGTAAAAGCAGGGCTTACGCTTGCGGAAGCCACGGCGCAGTACGGCAGAGTCGCGGGTATGGCGTTGCCGCTCATTATGGCGCCCGTAACGTTTATAGGCGCGCTGTCCGTAGTGCTCGTTCCCGACGTCGCGGAATTGCGCGCAAAAGGCAATATGGACGCGGTGCGCTCGAAGATGTCCGTTTCTCTGCTGTTTTCCGTCATAATAGCAAGTTTGTTTTTCGCAATATATCTGCCGCTCGGTCAAAGCCTCGGTCAACTGCTTTTCAAGGACAGCGAGGCAGGCAAATTCGTGTCCTACTGCTCGCTTATGCTCTTTCCCATTGCCACCGCTCAATCCACCACGCCTATGCTCAATTCGCTCGGAAAAGAGCGTATAACGTTGCTCGGCACGGTCGTGGGCGCAATCGCAATGATACCTTGTATCCTCTTTATGCCGAAGTATATAGGCATATACGCAATGGCTCTCTCGACGGGATTATGTTTTTTGCTCATTGCGATTATAAATCTCATAGTCCTCAAAAAAGAGGTCGGCTCGTTTGTCAATCACAAGAAAAATCTTCCCCTCATTTTGCTGTCGATTCCGCTTGCCGTAACGGGTCTTTTCGGCGCAAAACTGCTTTGCAGATACGCCGACTATATCACTGCAATCGTCGTTGTTGGCGTGTATATACTTTTCTTTTTCTTCCTTATAATCTCGGCGTTCAACGTGGTTGACGTGACAACCTGCATAAAAATGTTTGCGCCGCAAAAGGCGAGCGCAAGCAAAACCGCAGTCAAATCCACAAGCAAACGGCAGAAAAAACATACGAAAATGCGCAAAAAACCGAACGAAAAAAGAGCAAAAGCGGTGCAAAACGGGTGTAAAAAGCATACGAAAAACACGTTGCGGCAATCGAAACCACGCCCAAGCGAAACCGCAAAAACGACCGAGCGCACGCATGAACGCGTTTCGGCAAAGCAAAATCTCGCCTAAAACTTTGATAATCGCATAAAAAAACGCCTTATAAGCAAACTACGCATATGCTCAATTTGTTTATAAGGTGTTTAATTTTATACTTCGTATTGCTTGTTGCAATGCGTTTGATGGGCAAACGCCAACTCGGCGAGTTGCAACCCTTCGAACTTGCGATAACTCTCGTCGCAAGCGACCTCGTTTGCATTCCTATGGCGGATTCGTCAATCCCGATTTTGTACGGAA
The DNA here is from genome assembly GCA_900550855.1 of uncultured Eubacteriales bacterium. GTDB lineage: Bacteria > Bacillota > Clostridia > Christensenellales > CAG-917 > CAG-475. Next base: position 1,939 of record URTQ01000051.1, on the reverse strand, counting down.
TTATCCCCGTTTTTTCGCTGTTTTTGGTGCATATCATCATCACAAAACTCGCAACGAAAAGCAAAAAATTCCGCAAATTCCTCAACGGCAAACCCATCATTATCATACAAAAAGGCAACATTCTGCCCGACGTTATGACAGAACTCAACCTCAACATCGACGACGTTATGGAAGCGTTGCGCGGCGCAGGTTGCTTCAATCCGTCCGAAGTTGAGTATGCGATTTTGGAAACCAACGGTAATATGAGCGTGCTTCAAAAGTCACAAAACAGACCGCTTGCGCCGTCCGACGTCGATATAAATCCGCCAAAAGCCGAGATTCCCGTAACCGTGATTATGGAAGGCGAGTTCGTTGCCGAAAACCTCGCGACGCTCGACGGCGACGTAAAAGCGGACGTGCTCAAATATCTCGACGGCATAAAACTCAAACAACAAGACGTACTCGTGCTTCTCGTTGCGGGGCAAGACGTGTTCATTCAGCCATACAAAGGCGACTATATCACCTCGACCCTGCCGCAACCCGACGATTCGCAAGGCGACGGACAAGACGACAAAAGCGGCAATCGACAAGACGAGCAAGACAATCCGCAAGAGGTCAAAAATGCGTTTTTGTCGTATCACGGGGGTGAGAAGCAATGAAAAAAGTCGTGCTTGCAATCGTGATTTTGATAATCATCGTGACGGGCGGCGTTCTCGAAGATTTCTACATTCACAAGACGTTTTCCGCCCTGAACGAAAAACTAACGTCTTTGGAAACTTCCATACAAAATCAAAGCGAGGATTGTCTCGACAAAGCGGACGAGATTTTCGAGTGGTGGGAAAAGAAGCGTATGTATATGGAACTTTTTGCCTACTCGCCCGACGTCCGTTCGTTCTCGGTTGCACTTGCCGAAACGCAAGGCTCGCTGGAATGCGAAGACTATCAAAACGCACTTTCGAAGTGCCGCTCGCTTATCGTAATGGCGGACAACATCAAACGCCTGCTCGATTTCAATGCGGAAGACATAATCTGACAATGTGGTGCAGAGAATATAAAAGAGCGAGACAAACTCGCTCTTTTTGCTATTCTCGTTTTATTGCGTTCGCATATTAGTGTTCTTATATTTTTATATTTTCATATGCGCATATTTGCATATATGCAAATTAGAAACGGTCTTTCAAATCGTAGATGTCGCCTGCGCCTATCATCAAAACCACGTCGTGATATTTTGCGTGCGATTTGACAAAATCGATGGTTGATTGCTTATCTTTGACAAGATAAACGCCTTTTTTGCGATATTTGTCGATAATTGCCGTTGCCAAAACGTCGCTTTCGACGCCATCGGATAGCACTTCGCGCGCAGCGTAGGTCGGCATAATAGCAAGCGTTTTCACGCCGTTGTTTTTTTCGCCGAGCACTCTTGCAAAGTCGTCGAGATACGCCTTTGTGCGCGAGTATGTATGCGGTTGAAAAACCACGAGCAGTTTGCCGAGTATCGCGGCGCGGGATATGACCGATTGAATTTCGCTCGGATGATGCGCAAAGTCAAAATACACTTTCGCTTTTCCGACGTCGCGCGCACGCTCGAATCTGCGCCTTACGCCTTTGTACTTTTGCAAGGCACTTACGCTTTTTTCAAAATCCAAACCGCACGCCGAAGCGGCGGCAAGCGCGAACGTCGCGTTCTCGAAGTTGTATCGTCCGTCGTCTTGCAATTTGAGCGTCGACATTTTTTTGCCGTCGCAAATCATTGCGCCGCTTGGATTGACAAAAGCGTGCATTCTCTTTTGGTTGCCGTTTTGAACGCACACGCAAAAGCCGTTGCGCTTTTTGTCTATGCTTGCGCCTATCAAATCGAGGTTGCTTTGCTCGACGATTTTGATTTTCGATTTTTTCAGAAACGCCGCAAAAGTTTCCTTCACGCTTTTCAGGCTGTCGTAGCAATCGGGATGGTCGCACT
>URTQ01000050.1 GCA_900550855.1 uncultured Eubacteriales bacterium | reverse complement strand
CTCGGATACCACCAAGAAGTTCCTCGCGGATACCGCCGATGCGGTGTCGCAGGTGGTGCGCTGGATCATCAATCTGGCCCCCTTCGGCATCATGGGTCTGGTGTATACCAACGTGTCAGGCAACGGTCTGGCCATCTTCACCCAGTACGGCAAGCTGCTGGCCCTGCTGGTGGGCACCATGCTGTTCATGGCGCTCATCGTCTCCCCCTTCATCATGTTTATCTATCTGGGCTGCAACCCCTATCCGCTGGTGTTCCGCTGCCTGAAGGAGTCGGGCCTGACCGCTTTCTTCACCCGCAGCTCTGCGGCCAACATTCCGGTCAACATGGCCCTGTGCGAGAAGCTGGGCCTCGATAAGGATATGTATTCCGTCTCCATCCCTCTGGGCGCTACCATCAATATGGACGGCACCGCTCTCTATATGGGCGTCTGCTCCATTTTCATCGCCAACGTATTCGGCGTACCGCTCACCTTTGACCAGATGATGATGATCGTCCTCACCGGCACCCTTGCCTCCATCGGCACCGCCGGCGTCCCGGGCGCAGGCCTCATCATGCTTGCCATGGTACTCCAGTCCGTCGGACTTCCGCTCGAAGGCCTTGCACTCGTTGCCGGCATCGACAGAGTCCTCGACATGTTCCGCACCTGCCTCAACATCACAGGCGATGCAGCCGTTGCCGTTGTCGTCAACGCATCTGAACAGGAAGTGCCCTCTGACATTCAGATCACAGAATAAGAAGGAAGGAAATGGGGAGTGATGAGCTTCATGACGCTCTCCTATATATAATAGTAATAAAATAGACTTGTGTATGCTTATAATGCAACAAGTATCCACTATATATGCAAAACTTGTAAGAAATTTTTATAGAAATATAAAAAAATTTACAAAAACCCCTTGACGAACTATTTTTTCGGTGCTAATATGTCAATGTAATCAAGAGACAAACGGATTACAAATCAAACAGCTCATAATTTTCCCCCTTATCATAGCAAGCGGCTTTGGGTGTTCACCCGAGGTCGTTTGCGCTTTTATGGCATAAGTGAGCGACTGACTTTGTCAACGCCCTGATTTTGCCAACTCATTTACGATTAGTAAATTAGGGTTGTCACAATCAGGGCGTTTTCGCGTCATTCATCTCACTTATGCCATAAAAATATTAATAATAAAAAAGCGTACGCAAAGTACGCTTGATGTTTTTATTTTTTATCCGCAAACATTATCAAAAATTTGTTTTATGCCGGTGAAGATGGCGTGGGGCGAGGATGAAAAACACTCGTAGGTTATGCGGATGTAGGGTTCTGTGCCGCTGGGGCGGACTATCAATCTTCCCGATTTTGCGTACATCGCGTTGGCTTCGGCTATCTTTTCTTGGAAAGAGTCGCTTGCGAGCGTTTCTTTCGGGGTGTCGGTTTTGACGTTCAGTTCGAGCATAGGATAGGGCGTAAACTTCGGCAGACTTCCGACGGTGCGTTTCACTTCGAGCAGGGTGAGGGCGGTGACGAGTCCGTCGCCCGTGTTGGTTCTGTCGAGCATAATTATATGTCCGCTCTTTTCGCCGCCCAAAAGACAACCGTTTGCGTTGAGCGCGTCGAGTACGTTTTTGTCGCCGACGTCCGTGCGTATGAGCGCGATATTCTGATAGGCAAGTTCGCGTTGAAGTTTGGTGTTTGACAAAACCGTGCCGACGATAAAGCGTTTTTTGAGTTTTCCTTGCAAGCGGTATAGGGTGGACAAGGCAAGAAGCATAGCGTCGCCGTCGTAAACTTTGCCCCCGACGACCGCAATGACCCTGTCGCCGTCGCCGTCGAAAGCAAAACCTATTTCGCCTTTTTCAACTCTTTGCGCAAATTTCGCAATATGCGTAGAGCCGCAATCGACGTTGACTTTTTCGCCGTCGCGGACGTTATGTTCTGCGCAAACGACTGCGCCGAGCGACAAGAATATCGCAGGGGCAAGCGTTGCAAAGCAACCGTATGCGCAGTCGAGTCGCACCTTTACGCCGTCGAAGCGAGGAAACATGGATTTGACGTGTTTCGCATACAAAAATTCCGCGCCGTCGACGATTCTTATTCTGTGATTTTGTTGAGAAAGCGTAATATGCAATTCGCTCAACTGCTCGTCTTCCGTCAATGCGTCGGCGCATACGTCCACGAGCGATACGGGCGGAGTGGGATTGTCCCTAATTTCGCAAAGTTTGTCGTCGAGGGCAAGTTCTTCTTCTTTTGACAGTTTCCGTCCGTTCTTTCCGAACACTTTAAGCCCGTTAAATTCGGGCGCGTTGTGCGATGCGGTTATCATAACCGCATAATCCGCTTTTTGCGTTTGGGCAGTGTAGGCGAGCGCAGGGGTTGGCAAAACGCCTGCAAGCCAGATTTGCGCAGTGCCTTCGAGCAAGCCTTTGCACAACTGTTTTTCTATGTCTTTCGAATGTGTCCTCACGTCGCGCGCGACTATGACTTTCGCGCCCGATTGCGAAAGCGCTTTCCCCAAAAGGAAAGGAATCTGATTGCTTAAAAGATAATCGGCTCTCTGTCTTATGCCGTCCGTACCAAAGTATTGCATAGTATTCAGTATATGAAAACGCGTGCGATACGGATAAGAATAAAAGGTAAAAAAAGCGGTTTTTTTGGCAAAAAACCGCAATAAAAAATCCATTGAGATTAAGAAATTTACGCCAAAGATTTTATTATATCGTCGGCGGCGATTGCGCCGTCCGCGCACGCCGTGACGACTTGGCGAAGCGACTTTTCTCTTACGTCGCCTACGGCGTATACGCCGTGTATATTCGTGCGCATAACGTCGTTTGTGACGATATATGCCGAAGGCGTTTTTTCGACGTTTTCAAAGAGTTGCGAGTTGGGAATTTCGCCGATTGCCACGAACACGCCGTCAACCGAAAGCGGTGTTAAAGCGTCAGTTTTGACGTTTTTAAGTGTCACTTGTGCGATTTTGTCTTCGCCCGACAAACTTTCTACAACGCTGTCCCAAATTATCGAAACGCCGCTTTTTTCAAGTCTGTCGCAAAGGATTTTGTCTGCGCGAAGCGCGTCGCGCCTATGGACGAGATACACCTTTTTGGCAAGTTTTTCAAGGTAGAGGGCGTCTTCCGCCGCCGTGTTTCCGCCGCCTATCACGGCAACCGTTTTGCCCTTAAAAAACGCGCCGTCGCAAGTTGCGCAATAACTCACGCCTTTGCCGATAAATTCGTTTTCGTTTTCAACGCCTAATTTTCTCGCGCTCGCGCCGCTTGCGATAATCACGGTTTTGCCCTCGATTTCAGCGCCGCTTGCAAGCGTGACTTTTTTGACTTCGCCGTCAAGGTTTATTTGCGATATCGTATCGAAAACGAAATCCGCGCCGAAAGTCGTGCATTGATTCATCATCGCATAGCAAAGGTCGAATCCGCTCGTTGAGGGAATGCCGGGGTAGTTTTGAATGTCGGCGGCGTTTTGCGCTTGTCCGCCCACGCTTTGCTTTTCGATTATAACGGTTGTAAGTCCGCCGCGGCGGGCGTATATTCCTGCCGTGAGTCCTGCCGGACCTGCGCCGATTATGATTGTATCGTACATAGTTTCACCTCGAAAAGTATTATATAATGCTTGCCTCGAACAGTCAATCGGGGGTTGCTCGGATTGTCAAAAATCGCGCTTTTGACCTTGCGCGCGCACAAACGCGCAAAATTTACTTTACAAATAAGTTTTTGACTTATATAATTATTAAACATAATGAGGTAACTTATGCAAAACATCGACATTTCCGAAATTTTGAAAAACGGCGCGGCGTATCAAGGCAAGCACGTCACGGTGGCGGGCTGGGTTCGCACTGCGCGCGACAGCAAAACTATGGCGTTTTTGGCACTCAACGACGGCACGTCGCTCAAACACTTGCAAATCGTCATAGACAAAACCAAATTTGACCAAAACTCGCTTTCCGCGGTTATGAAAAACGGCGTGTCCGTCGTATGCGACGGCGAAGTGGTTGCCGCTATGAAAGAAGGCGAATTTGAAATCAACGCGGACAAAGTGGAACTTTTGGGCGATTGCCCCGCGGATTATCCCCTTCAAAAGAAGTATCACACGATGGAATTTTTGCGTACCATTCCGCATTTGCGTCCGAGAACCAACACTATGAACGCAATGCTTCGCGTGCGCTCTAAACTCAGTTTCGCAATCCATCGTTTCTTCCAAGAAAACGGTTACACCTACATCAACACCCCGATTATCACGGGCAGCGACTGCGAAGGCGCGGGCGAGATTTTCAGAGTGACCACTCAAAACTACAACGACGCAAAACTCGCAAAGGACGAGGCGGAATACATCGCAAACGACTTCTTCAAGAGAAAAGCGGGACTCACCGTCAGCGGACAACTCGAAGGCGAAGTCGCGGCAATGGCTATGGGCAAGATTTACACGTTCGGACCTACGTTCAGAGCGGAAAACAGTTACACGCCACGTCACGCGGCAGAGTTTTGGCAAGTCGAACCCGAAGTTGCGTTTGCAAAACTTCCCGACATCATCGAGATTGCCACGAAGATGATAAAATACATTATCAAAGCGGTGCTTGACGAATGCCCCGACGAAATCGCGTTCTTCGAAAAGGCGTTCGAACCCGGTCTTAAAGACAAACTTCAACACGTCGTGGACAGCGATTTCGTGGTGCTCGATTACTCGAAGGCAATCGACATTCTCAAAGAAAGCAAAGTCGAATTTGCATATCCTGTCGAATGGGGTCTCGACCTTCAAAGCGAACACGAGAGATACATCACCGAAAAGGTGTTCAACAAACCCGTTTTCGTCACCAACTATCCCAAGAAAATAAAATCCTTCTATATGAAGCAAAACGACGACGGACTCACCGTTGCGGCAACCGACCTGTTAGTTCCCGGCGTCGGCGAAATCATCGGATGCAGCGAAAGAGAAGCCGATTACGACAAACTCAAACAAGCGATGGTCGAAAGAGGTATGAACCTTGACGACTACATCGGCTATATGGATTTGAGAAAGTACGGCACAGTGCCGCACAGCGGATTCGGACTCGGACTCGAACGTATCCTTATGTACGTCACGGGCATAGGCAACATTCGCGACGTGCAACTCTATTCCAGAACTACGGGCGACCTAATGGTATAAGCGGCAAAGCCGCAGCGATATCGTTGCTTTCGCAACGGTTAAATACTCGCTTTGCTCGTGTGAAATTGTGACTTGCGTCACAATGAAATTGCGGCGTTGCCGCAGTTGTGGAATATTTGAATCTTCTATACGTCATTCCGAGAGATAGCGTAGGAATCAAGCGTAGCGAAATGCGGCGTTGCCGCAGTTAAGGAAGATTCAAATAATCTACAATCGAAACTTATATAGATAAAAAATGTACAACCTTGTGCTTCCGAGCGACTATAAGTCGAAAATGACTATTCGCGAAACCGAAAAAGCAATCAAATTCGTGAAAGATTCCTTTCAACGCAATCTGATAAAAAACTTCGGGTTCGAAAGGGTGTCCGCGCCTCTTTTCGTAAAGAGCGGAACGGGCGTAAACGACGACCTCAACGGCGTCGAACGCGCCGTGCGCTTCGACGTGAAAGAGCAAGACGGCGTAGAAGCGGAAATCGTACACTCACTGGCAAAATGGAAGCGTATCGCATTGAAGCGTTACGGATTCAGAAGCGGCGAGGGTATCTACACGGATATGAACGCAATACGTCGCGACGACAAGTGCGACAATCAACACTCGATATACGTCGACCAGTGGGACTGGGAAATGGTGATAAGCAAGGAACAGCGCAATCCCGACTTCCTCAAAATGATAGTGCAAAGGATTGTGGGCGCGATTTGCGACACTCTCGACGAAACCAAACGAGCGTATCCGTGCATAGATTTGAATCTCAAACGGGAAGTGACGTTCGTCACTACGCAAGAGGCTCTAAATAGGTATCCCGACCTCGATTCGCACGCAAGGGAACGCGCGCTCGCAAAAGAGTACGGAACGGTGTTTCTTATGCAAATCGGCGGCGCGCTTTCAAACGGCAAACCGCACGACGGACGCGCACCCGACTACGACGACTGGGATTTGAACGGCGACATAATCTTTTACGACGACGTGCTTGACGACAGCGTGGAAATATCCTCGATGGGCATACGCGTGGACGCAGAGAGTATGGTGAAGCAACTCAAAATCGCAGGTTGCGAGCAAAGACTTCAAAATCAATTCCACAAAGACGTGGTAGAGAGCAATCTTCCTCTCACGGTCGGCGGCGGAATAGGGCAGTCGAGGCTTTGTATGCTGATACTGCAAAAGGCGCACATAGGCGAGGTGCAATCGGGACTTTGGCCCGACGATATGCACGACAAATGCGAAAAAGCAGGTATAAACCTGTTGTAATAAATAAAAAATCTTTATTCTGAAAGGTGTATATGGAACTCAGAACACATAATTGTGGCGAATTGCGTCAATCAGACGAAGGCAAACACGTCAAACTTTGCGGATGGCTTTCAAGCGTTCGCGATCTTGGCGCAGTCATCTTTTTCGTGTTGCGCGACTACTACGGCTATACGCAAGCGGTGGTGAGCGACGAGGCGAAAAAGGAACAAATCCGCGCAATTCCGCGCGAAAGCACGATAAGCGTCGAGGGCAAAGTCGTCCTTCGCAGCGCACCAAACAAGGATATGCCCACCGGTATGATCGAAATCGAACCCGATACGATCGAGGTGCTCGGCAGATGCTACGAGCAACTTCCTTTCGAGATTGCAACCAGCACGCAATCGAGAGAAGACGTTCGCCTCAAATATCGTTTCCTCGATTTGAGAAATCCCGACGTCAAGGCGAAAATCGTTTTCCGCTCGAAAGTCGTCAGTTGGCTTCGCAACAAGATGACCTCTCTCGGATTCTTGGAAATCGCAACGCCTATTCTTACGTCGTCCTCGCCCGAAGGCGCACGCGACTACATCGTGCCGTCGAGATTGTATCCCGGTCACTTCTACGCGCTTCCGCAAGCACCGCAACAATACAAGCAGTTGCTTATGGCTTCCGGCTTCGATAAATACTTCCAAATCGCGCCCTGTTTCAGAGACGAGGACGCGCGCGCGGACAGAAGCCCGGGCGAGTTCTACCAACTCGACACCGAGATGTGCTTTGCAACGCAAGAGGACGTATTCACGGTTATGGAAGAGGTTTTGAGCGGCGTGTTCAAAGAGTTTTCGCCCGAAGGATACAAAGTCGACCAAGGTCCGTTCCGTCGCATAACCTACCGCGACGCAATGAGAGATTACGGTTCGGACAAACCCGACCTTCGCAATCCGCTCATCATTAAGGACATCACCGACATTCTTTGCGAAAAAGCGCCTTTCTTCGAAAAAGGCAAAACGATTAAGGCAATCGCCGTACACGATTTCAAGGAAACGAGAAAGTGGATTGACGCTCTCGTGGAAAAATCCAAACAAAACGGCGCAAGCAATATGTACTGGTTCAAACTCGACGAGAAGGGCGAACTTGCAGGCGGTATCGCAAAATTCGTGGGCGAGAGCAAAGATGCACTCGTTGAAAGACTCGGTCTTACGGCAGGCTCGTTCGTCGCGATTCTCGCAGAAGAAAAGGGCGTGGAAAAACAAGCGGGCTACGTCCGCACCGAACTCGGCAACGGACTCGACCTCATCGAGAAAAACGCATTCCGTTTCTGCTGGATAGTGGACTTCCCGATGTACGAATACGACGATGACGGCGTTCTCGGATTCTGCCACAATCCGTTCTCTATGCCGCAAGGCGGTCTCGAAGCGCTCAACACCAAAGACCCGCTCGACATCGTGGCGTATCAGTACGACAGCGTTGTCAACGGCGTGGAATTGAGTTCGGGCGCAGTCAGAAACCACGAACCCGCAATTATGGAAAGAGCGTTTGAAATCGTCGGCTACGGCAAAGACGTCATCGAGGAAAAATTCTCTGCTCTTTACAACGCGTTCAAGTTCGGCGCGCCGCCGCACGCAGGTATCGCACCCGGCGTAGACCGTATCGTGATGCTTCTTGCAAACGAGCCGAGCATAAGAGAAATCATCACCTTCCCGATGGACAGAAACGCGCGCGATATTCTTATGGGCGCACCCGGAACGGTCACCGAGAAGCAACTCAAAGAAGTGCATATCAAAATCGATTTGCCAAAAGAAGAAAACAAATAAGACATCAAAAGGGACTCGTATCCCCAGGAGAAATATAATGAAAAAGAAACTTTTTAGCGTATTTGCGGCAGGTTTTGGTGCTCGTGCTTTGCATAGCGGCACTCGTTGCTTGCAATCCGTACAAAGCGGACTCTATCGGCAGCGGCGATTCTTCCGCACCTGTCGAATCGAACGGCGGCTACGTCGTAAAACAAGGCAACTTCATCTACTTCATCAATGGCTACGTTGGCGAAAGCGCGGACAACGCGTGGGGTGCGGCTACCAAACAAGGTATCGTTCGCGCCGAAGTCAAGGACGGAAAGGTCGATCCCAAATCGGCAAAAATCGTCGTTCCCAAGAGCGTGTACAATTCCTCGACCGTGGGCGGCATCGCAATTCACGGCGACTGGATTTACTATACGTCCGTCAACACCGACAAGGACAAGAGCGGCACGGCTTCAACCACCAACACCGACTTTATGCGCACCAAAACCGACGGTTCGGTGACCCAACTCATCGGCACTATCGCAACGCGCTCGTCCAAATATATCTTCACCAAAACCCGCGTGCTTTACTACACGAACAGCACTATAAGTTATATTGACTTCTCGGGTATGAACGACAAAGCGACCGACAAAGGTAAGGGCGCAGTCAAAGGCACTCTCGTCGAAAACGTCGAAAACGTCGTCTGGTCCTACGATTCCGACACGATCTTCTACGTCCAAAGCGCACCGAGCGAGGATAGTTACAAAAACTACAACAACCTCTGCTCGATCAACGCCGATGGAAGCAATCAAAAGACTCTCGCAACCCAAACCACGTTCACGGACGATCCCGTCAACAACCAACTCGACGTGTTCAAGTTCAACCTTGTCAATATGTACGTCGAATCTAACGGCGATTGCTCTTTGTACTACACCAAATCTCATACGCTCAACAGTTCGAGCGTGTCCGACGGCTTGTTCGTTGCAAAGGCAAGCAACGTCAAGGATAGCGAAAAGAAACTCAACACCATCGCTTCCACGACTCTCGTTCCTCTCGGATACGAGGAAGGCGCACTTGCATACAACAGCCAAAGCGTATACTGCTGGTACAACGGCACTAACGCAGAAAACCCCGTCCAAGTGACGAGCACTTCTCAAACAATCTGGAAAGTCGATCAAGCAAACGGAATCGTGTATTACACCGCAAGTTCGTCTGCAAGCAGCATTTCCAAGATTTCGTACAAGCAAGCCAACGCAACCGCAACCGTCATTATGGCGGAAGGCATCAAAACCGACTGGCTCGTCCTCGATTTCGTCGGCGATGACTTCTACTTCTTCGCAAGCAACGACGAAAACTATCTGCACACAATCAACCTTACGACTTTCGACAAGGACGCAGAGGATGCAGAAAGCACATACATCGGTTGCCCGACGGATAGATTGGAAGAAAAGGACGCCTAATCGCAAACTGCAAGTGATTCAAGGACGGATTGGAGCCGCAAGGCGGCGACCGTAGCGAGCGCCGAACTTGACGAACAAGTACAAGCGACTGCGCCGTCCGTTGGCCACTGCCTGGCGCACAAAGCGCAGTGG
>URTQ01000049.1 GCA_900550855.1 uncultured Eubacteriales bacterium | reverse complement strand
AAACGATAAGTGTTTGTTCTAAAAATGCCGTTTTAATAGAATACTTTTGCGGATATAACATACAAAATGTATGATTATGCTCAAACGTCGTTTTTGATAAAAATCTAATATGCGCCGCGAAAATCGCGGCGTTTTTCACTTTCGTTTCGTGTGACTCATATTATGGAAGGACAAATTTTTGCGAGGTGAAAAAGTATGAAAAAGAAAGTAGCGCTCGTGTTCGGCGCACGGTCGTTTGAAAGAGATATTTCCGTCATAACCGCAATGCAAACTCTAAACAATATCGACAAATCGAGATACGACGTCGAACCTATATTTGCGTACGAAGGGGATTTTTACATAGGCAAACTCGATTCGATAAAATGCTTTGCGCCCTTCGACCCTCTTGCTCACAAGAAAGCGTTTTTGATTAAAGGCGAGTTTTACACTCTCAAAAAAAACAAACTGCAAAAGGCGTTCAAACCCGACGTCGCGCTTTTTTGTTGTCACGGCGGCGAGGGGGAAAACGGCATACTGCAAGCGTTGTTCGAGTTCAATTCCGTTGCCGTGACTTGCTCTGATACTCTCGCTTCCGCTTGCTGTATGGACAAGGCGATGTCAAAGAGATTGTTTGAAAGCCTGCTGTTGAACGTGCTTCCGTACGAAGTCGTATCCAAGGACGAATTTGAAACCGAGAAGGACAAGACGATTTCGCGTATCGAGGAACTCATAGATTATCCCGTTATCGTCAAGCCTGCATGTCAAGGAAGCAGTATCGGCATAGAAGTTGCAAAATGCAGGGAAGAACTCGATTTTGCGTTGCAAGTTGCGGCGAAATTCGACGTAAAAATCGTCGTCGAACACAAACTCGACGATTTTGTCGAGGTCAACTGCGCCGCATATTCTAAAGACGGTCAAATCGTGATTTCGGACACAGAACAGCCGTGCGGTGCAAGCGACTTTCTCACCTTTTCGGACAAGTATTCGGGCGGAAAAATGAGCGCGTGCGAGCATATTGTGCCTGCAAAAATCGGCTCTTTGGAACTTATCGTAAAAGCGAATACGAAACGACTTTACGAAGAACTCGGACTTTCGGGCGTCGTGAGGGTGGATTATCTCGTGGATACGAAGCGAAACAAGGTGTACGTCAACGAGATAAACACAATCCCCGGGTCTATGGCGTTTTATCTGTTCAAGGGTGTGGGGGTGAGTTTTCAAAACCTGATTACCGACATAATAGAGGACGCGATTTTACGAAAATCCAAAGCGATAAAACCGAGCGTTTTTAGGTCCGACGTGCTAAAAAATTTCACGGGCGGCTCGAAACTTGTCAAATAGGCGGTTTTGTATGATTTATCGATGAGTTTTCCGCTTGCGGCGGCGACGTTTTTATGCTAAAATATCTGCATAAAAATTCATTTTGAGGTGCGATATGGACAAAATCAAGATGACTACGCCGCTTGTGGAAATCGACGGCGACGAGATGACTCGCGTGCTTTGGCAATGGGTGAAAGATATTCTTATCTGCCCGTACGTCGATTTGAAGACGGAATATTACGATTTATCCATTCAAAACCGCGACGCAACCGACGACAAAGTTACGATAGAAGCCGCAAAAGCGTGCTTGAAGTACGGCGTGGGCGTGAAGTGCGCAACAATTACGCCGAACGCTCAACGCGTGGAAGAATTCGGCTTGAAGCGTATGTACCCGAGCCCCAACGCAACCATTCGAGCAATGATGGACGGAACGGTGTTCCGCGCGCCCGTGCTCGTGAAGGGCATTACGCCGCTCGTTCCCGCGTGGACGAAGCCTATCGTCATTGCAAGACACGCATACGGTGACGTATACAAGGCAGTCGAGATAAAGGCGCACGGCGGAAAAGCCATTCTTTGCTGTGACGGGGAAGAAAAGACCGTGTTCGATTTTTGCGGCGAGGACGGAATTTTGCAAGCGCAACACAACACCGACAAAAGCATAAGAAGTTTTGCAAAAAGTTGTTTTTCGTACGCGCTTTCGCAAAAACAAGACCTTTGGTTCAGCACGAAAGACACGATTTCCAAAGTGTACGACCATAGATTCAAGGATATCTTCCAAGAGATTTACGATGCCGAGTACAAAGAAGCGTTCGAGGCTTGCGGAATCGAGTATTTCTACACGCTAATCGACGACGCGGTGGCGAGAGTTATGCGCTCGCACGGCGGCTATATCTGGGCGTTGAAGAACTACGACGGTGACGTAATGAGCGATATGGTGGCGACGGCGTTCGGCTCGCTTGCGATGATGACTTCCGTTCTCGTTTCGCCGAGCGGCGCATTCGAGTACGAAGCGGCTCACGGCACTGTCACGAGGCATTTCAGAAAGTATCAGGCAGGGGAAGAAACGTCCACGAACTCGGTTGCAACGCTCTTTGCTTGGACGGGCGCACTCAAAAAGAGAGGTGAACTCGACGGCAACGCCGAACTCGTAGCGTTTGCAAATCATCTTGAAAAAGCGACGATTGACACAATCGAGAGCGGTGAAATGACGAAAGACCTCGTGGGAATTTTCCACCTCGACGGCGTAGAAGCAAAGCCGCTCAATTCCAAAGAGTTTTTGCAAGCAATCGCTTCGAGATTGTGATTTTCAAGACGTAAAAGTCGTGCTTTTTAGCGACGAGTTGCGTTTGGCTTGAAAATATTAAAAATCAAAAAATATACCGATAGAATAACGAAAAGCACCTGTTTTGGTGCTTTTTGCGTATAGAGAAAACCGGCAGATCCGCCGATTAATTTTCGTCGGACTGCGAGCGATTTGGTCACGCACATCTATGTCCGCTACGCTATTCGTTCTCGTCTTTCTTTGTTCTTGCCGTTTGCCTTTGGCAAGGGACGCATTAGAGCGACGAAAACAAAGCACGACAAATTATTGCCGATATTTTTACGGTTAATTTCGGGCATATAATTCGGGCGATGTGTGCGTGTGTGTATGATTTATGTGCGAATAATGCAAGGGCGTTGTCGGATGGCTTTTTAATAAAAGTACAAAAACGGGATGGCGAAGGCAAATCGTTTGACGGAAGTGCTTGTACATGCTAAGATAGTGTCCTAATAAATGCATTATGTTATCTTTTTGTATCAATAAGTATTTGCACAATGCAAAATAAATTTTTGACGGAAAAGAAATAAAGAAATATGGAATATTCAAAATCTATAAAACGACTCAGAGAAGACAAGAATCTCACGGTTGACGAGCTTGCAAAACGCTTGTCGCTCGACGTTGACGAGATCCAAAAAGCCGAAGACGGAGAAGACGTGGACCAAAAGACTTTGGAAGCGATTTCAAGGTATTTTGGCGTTCAATACGATTCTCTTGTGGAAGGCACGGCGAAGAGCAAGAAGAAGGAGAGCATTTTTGATCCGACCGAGTGGTACAAACTCGACAACGCGGCAAAAGTGTATCCGTCCTCGTCTTCAAACGAATACAGCACGCTTTTCCGCTTTGCGGCGGTGATGAAAGAGAGAGTGGACGGTGAGATTCTGCAACAGGCGCTTGACGATCTCGTGCCGAGATTTCCGACACTTATGGTCACCATCAAGCGCGGCGCGTTCTGGTACTATTTTGAAAGATTGCCCTTCAAACCCAGAGTGGAGAAAGAGAGTCTTTATTCTTTCCAACCCATTCCTCTTGACGGCAAACGCTATCTTTTCAGAGTGGTGTACAGCGATTACAGAATCGGATGCGAGTTCTTCCACAGCATCACGGACGGCACGGGCGGTTCGACTTTCCTTATGAGCCTGCTTGCAAGATACTACGAGATCAAGACGGGCAAACGAATCGAAGACTACAAGAGCGCAAAGGACTATCGCGATTTGCCGACTCCCACAGAGATCGAAGACAGTTTTCAAGTGTATGCCGAAAAGCACGACTACGCAAAAAGAAAGATCAATTTTACCTATATTCCCAAACTACCCAAGGCTCGTCACGGCGTGATGACCCACGTGATCACTTCCGCATCTACGCTCAACCAAAAGGCTAAAGAATACGGCGCAACCATCACGGAATACGTGCTTGCGATCATTTTCGGCATCATGTTCGATATGCGCAAGAAAGAGGGCAGCAACAAGGATATCAACGCAAGAGTGCCTGTCAATCTTCGCAAATTCTTCCCGTCCGAAACCGTGCGCAACTTCTCGTTCTATCTTGACGTGACGCTCAAAGACAGCGTGGACGGCGGCATCCAAGCTTATGTGGACGCGGTCAAAGAGTGTTTCAAAGAGCAACTCAACGAAAAGTATTTGCAAGAGAACGTCAACGCGAATATGCGTGAAGAACGCAACAAATTTATCGCACTCGTGCCTCTCGCACTCAAAGATATCGGTCTCAAAATCACAAAATATATTATGGACAACAAAGCCGTTTCTATGGACTTTTCAAACTACGGACGTCTCAATCCGCCCAAAGAATTGTTCGAGAT
This sequence comes from uncultured Eubacteriales bacterium, assembly GCA_900550855.1. GTDB lineage: Bacteria > Bacillota > Clostridia > Christensenellales > CAG-917 > CAG-475. Next base: position 5,483 of record URTQ01000049.1, on the reverse strand, counting down.
AGCGGACAGGGTGGAGTTTTGCTTGAAAGAACCGAAGGACTCGGGCTACAAACTTGCCGGCGTGACGTTCGGCGACGAGTGCGTGCTGACGTTCTCAAGAACATTCAAATCCTCACATCTTGAAAAAGAGTTCGTCAGAGCGTTGACGGCGGAAGGTCTTGACGTGTACATCGAGACAAACGGAGATAAATGATGAAATATTGTAGACTTTGCAAAACGTATCATCCCGAATATGACGACAACTGCCCCCTTTGCGGCGCAGGACTTGTCGAGGCAACGGACAAAACGGACAAGAACTTTGATTTTGCCCCATACAACGCCAACGAAAAAAGACTCAACGCAAAAAAGACCGTCAGAGACGTGTTTATCGCACTCTCCGTGCTTACGCTTGTGGGCTTGCTGCTCGCGTCCGTGATATCCAAGGTTTATTCGATCATCTACATCGGGCTTGCATCCGTCGGATTCTTCTGGCTTGTCATCGGACAATTCGCGTTCTTCCGCACGGATCTTAGGACAATCTATTACAGATCGACTTTCTGGCTCGTGATTCTTGCGATTCTTGTGAGTTTGCACTTTGGAAAGTTCTACATCGCGCTTTCTTACGTGATACCTTGCGCGGCAGGCGCGCTTAGCGTCGTGACGTTGCTCACCGCAGTTATCACGAAAAAGTGGTATAGATATGCCTTTCACTCCTTCGTGCTTGCGCTGTTTATGATCGCGTTGTTCCCGCTCAACTATTGCTTGTCTTTGCACTATGCAGGTTATAATTGGATAGCATCTCTTGCAACGCTCGGCGTTGGACTTGCAGAGATTGCATTCTCGCTGATTTTCGGCAGACAAGTGTTGGGCAGCGAAATCAAAAAGCGTTTCTTTGTCTGACAAGGCACAATGGCAAATCGCATATCGGCGGCTTGATTGTGACAGTATTTTAGCGATTGCGACAGGTAAAGAGCGTGATTGCACTCATTAAAAGAAAAACAAAACGACGGAATCCCCGTCGTTTTTTGTCGGAATTAGGTGTTATTCTGTTAGGTAAACGTGTAGAGTATTTGAAGTCTTAACCGATTGCGATTCAATCGTGCGGCTTGCTTTTTTTTGCCCGATTGCGTTTTAATAGTGCGACTTGTCGTTGCACGCCGTTTGCTTTTCAATCCCTCGACTTATTTCAAAAGTTCGTTTTTTTCCTGCTCGCCCGTCGAGGTGGTGGGTTTTGCGTAAATGACGTTTTCGCCGATGATTTCGATTTCGTTGGGCGCACCCTCGCGCGTATCTTCGGGAAGATAGATTATCACTTGCTTTTCAACGTCGAAGTCCTTGAACATAAAGAAGAAAAGTTTCTTTATCGTCGTGTCGTCGCGCTTGGGGGCGGGGGATTCAGAAAGAGTGATAACGCCGTCTTTGCTGCGAGATTTCACCACTTGATTTTCGTACTTAATATAGTAGTCGTAAGTGACGAAACCGAGTTTGTCGGGGGATTCCGTGCCGACGTAAACTATCACCGCTTGCTTGTCCTTGAAATCGATATCGATTGTCTTGATTTCGCTATCGCCGGCGTTCTGACCTTGAATGGGGTCTTTGAGATTGACGACGTGCGTCGGTTCGGTCATATATCCGCTTTCTTTCATAAACGAGGCGGTGTCGTTGACCCACGTTTCGCGGTTTATGCAACCCAAAGCGGCGGATATTATCGTGAAAACCGCGCCGAGTGCGATTATCGCAAGCGAAATGTTGGAAAGAGTGAGATAGTCCTTAAAGGATTTTTTGCCGTCGTTGACGGTGGTTTTTTCCTCTTTTTTGGGTTTGTCGGGGTATTCCCAACCCATTTTTTTGTCGTAGAACTCGTAATACTTGCGGTATGCTGGGATTAGGGCAAGTCCCAAACCCAAACAGAGCGTGCCTGCGCCTGCGAGAATGAGGAATATCATAGAACTCTTGAACGCGAAAATCGACGCTATTGCGTAAAACCACATAAGAAGGCAACCCGAAAACAGCGCGATCATTGCCGCGATCATCAAAACGAAGGGTATGTTGATACCCACGCGTTTCCAAAATCCGTTTTTCTTGGTTGCTATACGTTTCATACCGATTATTATACTACCGCCCGTTGCGCTTGTCAAAACAAATGCCCGAAATGAAGGCAGTATTAAACGTTTTTCATACTGCGTTGTTCTAATTCGATTTGCCGCAAAATAGATTTATCGTAGGCGTGAGGGAAGGAATTAAACGAAAAAGAAGAAAAATCGACTTTTGGCGACATAATTTCTTCAATTTTGCACCTGCGCCGAGCATATAATCGGGGTGTTTGATGATTGTTACGGTCAAAAGAGCAAGTATTGTCGCGGCGGCGTCGCTGATTATCGCGTTTGCGGTGCTGACGGCTTCCGTAGGCGTGACGAACAGCGCGGGCGTGTACTTCTGCAAAAGTACGAGAAAAGTGCCCGTGTACAGCGTTGATACCGACAAAAAGGTGATTGCGCTAACGTTCGACGCGGCGTGGGGCGCGGACAAAACGCAAGGTATTCTCGACGTAATGAACGAGTACAACGCAAAAGGAACGTTTTTCCTCGTCGGCTTTTGGATTGATAAGTACGAAAAGGAAACCAAAGCCATTGCCGAAGCCGAATTCGAGATAGGAAACCACTCTCGCAACCACCTGAATATGCCCAAACTCAGCGAAAACGAGATAGAAAACGAAATCGAGTACGTCAACGACAGAGTTTTCGATTTGACGGGCAAAAAGCCGAAGTATTTTCGCGCGCCGTTCGGCGATTATAACAACAAACTTATGACGTCGCTCGAAGGCTTGAATATGGTTGGCGTGCAATGGTCAATAGATTCGCTCGACTGGAAAGGTTTGTCGGCAAAGCAGATATACGACAGGGTAGTGCCGAAGGCAAAGAGCGGCGATATAGTGCTTTTTCACAACAACAGCGACCACGTTCTCGACGCGCTTCCTATGGTTTTGACCGCTTTGAGAGCGCAAGGATTCGAGTTTGTGACAATCGCCGACCTCGTGCTGACAGAGGGGTACACGATAGATTCAAACGGAATACAACACAAAAACGCATAGACGTACAGGAGGATTTATGAGTTACGAACAAATGCAAAACAATCAAGTTTACCTTTCGGGGCAAATTGCGAGCGAGCCTGAATTTTCTCACGAAATTATGGGCGAAAAGTTTTACGATATGACGGTTTCGGTTGCAAGACTGTCGGGACAAAACGACGTAATACCCATCACGATAAGCGACAGACTTATGGAAGGCAGTTCGTTTGAAATCGGCAATCTAATCGGGTTAATCGGGCAATTCAGAAGTTACAACAAGATTGTCGACGGCAAGAGCAAACTCGTGCTTCGGGTGTTTGTGAGAGAACTTTGCGAGTGCGACGACAACGCGCCAAACGTCATAGAAATCGAGGGCTACGTTTGCAAGCAACCCGTGTATCGCACAACGCCTTTCAAGCGAGAAATCGCCGATTTGCTCATTGCGGTGAACAGAGCGTACAACAAATCCGACTATATCCCTGCAATCGCGTGGGGAAGAAACGCGCGCTATGCTTCTACGTTCCGAGTCGGCGAAAAAATACATCTCGTGGGGCGCATACAATCGAGGGTTTACCAAAAGGCACTCGACGACGGAAGCGTCGAAGAAAGAGTGGCATACGAGGTGTCCATAACGAAATTCGAGCAAGAAAAAGAAGTCGAAAACTAATCTTCGGCAGAAATTCGACCGCAGGCGAGCGAAAATCGACGAAAAATCGAGCATAAATCCGCTTGCGCTCGAAGATAAAAATTAACCACGAAAAACCGCACTTTTGCGCGGTTTTTTGCGTTATTTTTGAGATTGCGAAAGCGAATTGCCGCATATTTTTCCGTGATTTTTTTCGAGGAAACGGCAAGGGCGACGGCTGAAAGTTTAATTGTGGCGTTTTCCGCATATTTTGCTATTTACAATTCGCTTTTTTACTGATATAATAAGATATCCTATGTTTATATTTCGGGGGAAGCTATGAACCTAAAAGATTACACGCTCAAAATCGAGTACAAAATCGGCGGTAAAATCAGAGAGGAATCCGTCGAGTACGCTCTCGTCAAAAATGGATACGACGGCGAGAATTTGCACATTGTAGACGACGGCGACGAAACGCACGTCAAAATCAAGGTTTCGTCAAATGCGAAAGTCGAACTTACGCTTGCCGAACTCATATACGACCGCTATTTCGAAAACAACGAAAGATTTTTCGCAAACGGTTTTCAATCTTGGACGGCGACGAGAGAGTATAAGAGAAACGACGTTCAGTACGGACTGCGCTCGCTCTCGAAACTTCCTGTCGTAAGGAAATTTTCGGGCGCGTCGGGCGATTACGCGTTCACCGAGTACGGAAAGGATTTGTATCACGGCTTTTCTTATACATACTTCCGCAAGGACGACAAGGTGGAATTTGTCGGCTCGCTCAACGAGCGCACGGGCTACACGATTTTCTATGCGGATATGCAAGAGAACGTTTTTGCCGTGCAAAAGGACGTGGAAGGCTTGTCGATTGAGGGCGAATACGAGTTGTTCGACCTTATGCACGTTCACGGAACGTACGACGAAGTTTTCGACGCGTACTTTGCCGAATATCCGCAAAAACGCACGGGCAGAGTGGACCACCTTGCAGGCTACACCTCGTGGTATAACTACTATCAAAACATCGACAAAGACATAATTTTGCGCGACCTCGAAGGACTTGCGCACGTCGGAAACACCGCAAATATCTTCCAAATCGACGACGGATACGAAACGAAAGTCGGCGACTGGGATTTGGATTTGCAAAAATTCCCCGACGGTCTTGCGCCTATCGTGGACAAAATCCATTCGTTCGGCTACAAGGCGGGGCTTTGGTACGCGCCGTTTGCCGCGCAGTTCGGCGCAAACGTGATTAAGAATCACCCCGATTGGCTGATACGCAACAAGAAGGGCAAACCTATTCCGAGCGGTATCGCGTGGGGCGGATTCTATGCGCTCGACTTCGAAAAAGAAGAAGTAAGGGCGTATATCAAAGCGTTTTTCGACAAGGTTTTCGACGAATGGCACTTCGATATGGTCAAACTCGACTTCCTCTACGCCGCCGCTATCGAACCCAGAAACAACAAAACTCGCGGTCAACTTATGTGCGAGGCTATGGACTTCTTGCGCGAATGTTGCAGAGATAAGATTATTCTCGGTTGCGGCGTTCCGCTTGCACCGTCGTTCGGTATTGTGGACGCTTGCCGTATAGGTTGCGACGCGGAAAATACGTTCAAGGAAAAATTCTACGTCAAAGTCACGAATCAAGAGATTATTTCCACCAAAATTTCGATGCAAAACAGCGTGTATCGTCGCCATTTGAACGGAAGAATCTTCGCAAACGACCCCGACGTGTTCTTCTTGCGCGACGGTGGTATGAAACCTGCCGTGTACACTTGGAATCAAAAGAAACTGCTTGCCAAAGTCGCAAAG
>URTQ01000048.1 GCA_900550855.1 uncultured Eubacteriales bacterium | reverse complement strand
GGCGGTGCTCAGCACGTTCATTATGAAACTCGTCACGACGGTGGTTTTGCCTGCGTTTATTGCGTGCATAGTGTTCTGCGTCGTGGGCAACATTTCGACGACGGTCAAACTCGACAAACTCGCAAAACTCATAAAGTCCGCTTCGGGTTGGCTTGTCGGCATAGCGTTCGGCATATACGCAACCTTTCTCACGGTGCATGGGATAACGGGCGGCGCGGTGGACAAATTCGGATTCAACGTCGCAAAATTTGCGGTTTCGAGTTACGTTCCCATTTTGGGCGGCTACCTGTCCGACGGACTGGATTTGCTCACGGCTTCCGTCGTACTCGTCAAAAACGCGCTCGGCTACACGGGCGCAATCGTGCTGTGCGCCGTCGCCGCTTTTCCCATTCTCAAAGTGGTGGTATTTTCGCTCGTGCTAAAACTCACTTCCGCCATATGCGAGCCGCTCGGCGATTCGCGAACGTCGGGACTTTTGTTTTCGGTATCCAAAAATATGAATCTGCTAATAACCGCGCTTGCCGGCGTTGCGTTTTTGTTCTTCTTACTTCTTATGCTTTTGATATCGTCTTGCAATTTCGGGGTGTGATATGAGCGCGTGGATAATGTCTGTCGTGGGTGTGATATGTCTTGGCGTGCTTCTCGAAATAGTTTTGCCGAGCGGAAAAAGCACGAAGTACGTCAAGGGCGCGTTTTCGCTTCTCGTTGTGTTTGCCATTGCTTCGATAATTCCGACCATAGCCAAAGCGGAATGGACGTTGAACGTCGACGATATGTTTTCAAAAAACGATACGAGCGTTTCGACGGGGCTCGATTTAACTTTGAAGTCGAGCGAGAAGGTGCGCCTTGCTCTGCAAAACGAGGGTTGCGAGAGTAGGGTAGAGATAAACTACGACGGAACGGTTGCCACGAGCGTTTGGGTATACGTCGAAAAAACGCAGATATCGGGCGAAAAAATCGTCGCAATCGCGTCCGAAACGTTGAACGTTTCAAAGAATATAATAAGAGTTATTTACAGCGAATTTTGATTTGAATTTCCGCTTGAAAATTGCAAAAAAAATATCGTTTGAAAACGGCAAATTATCTATGAAAAATCCGATTCGAAAACGGCAAAACATCTTTTGAAAACGCCAAAAAAAGTGCGAAAAATACGCTCTAATGCGCGCACGCGCGCGCCCGCAGGTACATCAAAATTTCGCGTGCGCGCGTGCGCGCGAAAAGCAAGTATTTCCAGTGGTTTTGCCGCATATTTCGCATTGATATTTTGCCGTTTTTTACACCTTTTATATAATTTGCGGAATATTTGAAAAGCACCCGATATATATTTTGATATGAGCGAAGGGATTGACAAAATCAAAGCCGACGCAAAAGGCGTTTTCGAGAAAATCAAAGGGATAAAAAATATAAAGATTATCGTTTTGATATTCATAATTGCCATCGCGCTCATCATATACTCTAACGTAGCGACGACAAAACAGAGCGCAGCGCAGACATTCCAGAACGACGAAGAAACGAGGCTTTCGAGCATACTTTCTTCGGTGGAAGGCGCGGGCGAAGTGGAAACGATGATAACAAAATCGTCGGGGCAGGTGGTCGGCGTACTCGTCATTGCGGACGGCGCAAACAATCCGCTCGTAAGACTCAGGCTTTTGCAGGCGGCGTCATCCGCGCTCGGCGTGGATTCCGAAATCGTAAGCGTTATGAGTCGCACAAAATGAGAACATATTGGAGGAATATATGAAAATGAAAGCAAAAACCAAAAAGATAATCGTTTTGTCGGTTATGGTTGCCTTGCTCGTTGCAACGGGCGTGCTGAACTTCGTTTTGAGCGACAAACTCAACAAGACGTCCGACGACGTGACGGGACAACAAAACACCGTAACCCAAACTTTCTTTGCGGCGGCGAGAAGCGACCGCGACGCGACGAGAGAATCCGAGTTCTTGTATCTCGACGCGATTATGAATTCGGAAGACAGTTCCGAAAGCGCAAAGACCACGGCGCAAGAACAGAAAATGTTGCTTGTTGAAAGAATGGAAAAGGAACTTGCTCTGGAAACTCTCATCAAGGGCAGAGGATTCGAAGACGCAATCGTCACGATAAGCGACAAGGGCGTGAGTATCGTGGTGGGTCAGAGCGAGTTGAGCGCAGAACAGGCAAACCAAATTCTTTCCGTCGTAGTGTCCGAAACCACGTTCAAACCGACAGAGGTCAAAGTTATTCCTTTCAACTGACGTAGGGGGGATAAGATAGAGCGCATCGCAAGAGCGGTGCGCTTTTGCTATTTGCGCCGCATATGCGCCGCTTTACGCTCAAAATAATTTTTGCGAGCGGTTGATATAATTTTTCGCGTGTGATATAATAATCAAAAAAGAGGTCGAATATGGCAAAAGAAAAATCACCGGTATTGAACGACGTGCTCGTTTCGCTCGCAACCGAAGCGGCGCAAGACGTCGAGGGTATACGCCTTCTCAATTCGAAGCGCAATCGCGGCGCGGTGTCCGTATACGTTTTGCCCAACGAAAAAGTCACCGTCGACTTTTTCGTGAGTATCGATTTGGGATACAGCGTCCCGACGCAAGTGGCGGTTTTGCAAGAGAAAGTCAAAAAACAAATCGAAGGCGCAACCAAGTTTAAGGTTCAGTCCGTAAACGTGCAGGTTGTCACGGTAAACGTAGCGCAATAATTATGAGAAGAATAGCAAGAGAAAACGTGTTCAAACTGGTGTTCGAGTACACCTTCTACGGCTCGGTGAACGAGTCAACTTTGGAATTGATGCTCGTTGACAGCGACCTCACCGAAGACGACAGACAGTATATCAACTCGACGTATCTCGGCGTTGCCACAAACGACGAGAAACTAAAAAAGATTATCGAAAGCCATCTGGAAGGCTACACGCTCGAAAGAGTGTATCGTCCCGACTACGCGGTGCTTTTGGTCGCGACGTACGAACTTACGGAACATACCGCGCCGAACGCAGTGGTAATAAACGAGGCGGTCGAACTTTCAAAGAAGTACGGCACGGACAAATCCGGCTCTTTCGTAAACGGTGTGCTTGCAAAGATAGTGAAAGATATAGACTAAACGTTGACAACCTATCCCGAAATTTTCAAATGATGCAGAATTGACGTGCAAATGTTTGATATTTCGGGATTTTTTGACTCAAAAACAGCGCAAAAATGCCGAAAAATCGGTGTTTTACTGCAAAAAAGGTGTATAAAGTGTCGATTGTGTCAGATAAAACCCTATTTTCTGAAAATACGATATCCGTAAGCGAGGTCAACAACACGATAAAATCGTGCATTGACGCCCCGATTTTCAAAGGTTTGGAAGTTTTCGGCGAGATTTCGGGCTATAAGTTTTCCGGACCTCACGCTTATTTCACTTTGAAGGATAAATTCTCGCAACTGTCCTGCGTGTGCTTCTACGCGCAAAAAACCTACGTTCCCAAAGACGGCGAAAGCGTGATTGCGCGCGGCTCGCTCGACTACTACGTCAAAGGCGGCAGACTCTCTTTGCAAGTGAGTTCTATGACACCCGTCGGGCAAGGTATGTTGTTTTTGGAATTTGAAAGACTCAAAGCAAAACTGCAAGAAGAAGGTTTGTTTGACGAGGCGCACAAAAAGCCCATTCCGCAATTTGCCAAAAACGTGCTTGTCGTAACGTCCAAAACGGGCGCGGTCATTCGCGATATCGTGACGACGGTGCGTCGCAAAAATCCCGTAATCGACATCGTGGTTAAGGACGTTAGAGTGCAGGGCGAGGGCGCGGGCAAGGAAATCGCAAAAGTGCTCGAACGCGTGGACAATCTCGGATACGACGTTATCGTTATCGCAAGAGGCGGAGGCTCGCTCGAAGACCTTGCGCCGTTTTACGACGAAACGCTCGTCAGAGCCGTGTACAAAATGAAGACCCCCGTCGTGTCCGCAGTCGGACACGAAACCGATTTTTCGCTTTGCGACTTCGTTGCCGACAAACGCGCGGCGACACCGACGGCGGCAGGCGAACTCGTGGCGTACGACTACTATGCGCTCGCCGACGAATTGAAACAGAATATGCGCAGACTTTCCGTCAACGCCTCGCGTGCGTACGAGAGGAAAAGTTCGGCAGTGCAGATAAGTTGCAATAAGTTAAGACGGCTCGCTTCCGAGTTCTATTTGCAGAGAGGACACAAAATCGAGTTTCTTATGCAACGAGCAAAATCGCAGATAGAGAGAAAGTTCGAGATTGCGGACGCAAGAGCGGACAAGGCTATATCCTCGCTCGACAATCTCTCGCCGCTCAAAACTTTGAAACGCGGATATTTCAGAATCCAAACGCAAGGCAAAACCATAAACAAGGTTGCGAATCTCAAAATCGGCGATACCGTCACGGCAACGGGTTCGGACGGCGCGATTGAGGCGCAAGTAAACAAAATAGAAATTTTTGAGGTGAAAAATAATGGCTGAAATCAAAAAGTTTGAGGACGCTTTGGGCGAACTTGAAGCAATCGTAAAACAACTCGAAGGCGACATTCCTCTCGACGAGGCGGTCAAGGCTTTTGAAAAGGGTATCGAACTCAGCAAGGTTTGCATTGCCGACCTCAAAGCCGAAAAAGGCAAACTCGCTTTGCTTGTGGACGACATCAACAATCTCACCGAAGAATTGAAACTCGACTGATTATGAAAATTTCGACGATTGACAAAAACGAATTTCTCGTTATGTTCGAGCAGTCGCTCAAAAATGCAATAGGCGAGGGCAATTCCGTCATCGACGAGGGTATGCGTTACGCCGCTCTCGACGGCGGCAAACGCGTGCGTCCGCTTTGCGTGTATTACGGCGCGCGCGCAATAGGCAAAGACGCCGAAGTCGACGAAGTTATCTGTCTTGCGGTGGCGGTCGAACTTATCCACAACTATTCGCTCGTTCACGACGATTTGCCCGCAATGGACAACGACGACTATCGCAGAGGCAAACTTTCCGTACACAAAAAGTTCGGACACGCAAACGGCATTCTGATAGGCGACCAACTGCTTACGCTCGCTTCGTGCGTGTTGCTTGACGGCGCAAGAGTGTACGGCTCGCATTTCGCAAGGGCGGCGCAAGAGATAACCGGCGCGGCAAAACGTATGGTGCTCGGACAAGCCAACGATTTGCACGGTTGCGAGATTGCGGACGATTTTCTCGATATGTACTCGCAAAAAACCGCCGCTTTAATCGCAGGCGCGTTCACCTCGGGCGCGATATGCGCGAACGCCGATTTCGAGCAGATAGAAAAAATCGGCGAATACGCTTTGAATATCGGCGTTGCCTTCCAACTTGCCGACGACCTTTTGGACGAGGGCGAGGACGGAAGCATAGTGTCGGTGCTCGGCGCGGACGAAACGCGCGCGTTGCTCAATGCCAAAACGCAGAGAGCAAGAGAGATAAGTTTGAACTTTTCGGGCGCAAAAGAATTGTCCGAATTTGCCGACGCGCTTTGCAATAGACAAAAATAAAGAGAATATGGCGCAAACTTTCAAAAAGTTGTTGCCAAATCCGTTTGTTTTTGATATATTGTTAAAGCAATCGAGTGCGGGAGTGACTCAGTGGTAGAGTGTCACCTTGCCAAGGTGAAAGTCGCGGGTCCGAATCCCGTCTCCCGCTCCAACGAATAGCCACGAAAGGGCATCACCCTAAAAGTGGCGTATGGCATCATAGCCAAGAGGTAAGGCAAGGGTCTGCAAAATCCTCACCCCCAGTTCAAGTCTGGGTGATGCCTCCAAAAAAAACATCTCGCTTTTGGCGAGATATTTTTTTACGAAATAAATCCGCTACGCGATTTTGTGAAATGCGTAAAACGCTTGAAATTCGTCTGCGACAAGCAAATGTGTGAGTTGCTTTTCTATTCGGCTTATTCTTTTCGCTTTTATCGACACAAAACGCTCAAATCGCTATTTACATTTCGGCGGTTTGGTGCTATCATATCCGTAGCAATCAAAGGTAGGGAATAGAATGGAAAGTCCGCTCGCTCAAAAATCGAAATCGTTTGCTCTCGACATCATCAAACTCTGCAATCAAATCAAAATCGATAAACGCGAAACCGTGCTTGTCAATCAACTTATGCTGTCGGGCGCGAGTATCGGCGCAAGAGTGAGGGAAGCGTACTGCTTGCAAGACAAGACGGACTTCATCAAAAAACTGCAAGACGCGCTCAAAGATTGTTCGGAAACGGAATACTGGATAGAGTTGCTCATTGAAAGCGGAACGTACTATTCGGACAGAATGATTCTTGAAAAATGTATCGAGATTAAGAAGATGCTCATCTCGACCATAGCGAAGGAAAGCGAGGCGGCAAAAGCCGAATGAGCAGAGCATAGCGCCGTATCGAAAGAAAAAGGATTCCGCAGGAATTCTTTTTTATATGCAAAAGCGTTTTGTTGTGCTTTACAATTTTTCTTTGTAGTGCTACAATTTCATACAATTAAAACAAGTTTCAATGCCGGAATGGCGGAATAGGCAGACGCAAGGGACTTAAAATCCCTCGGTGGCAACATCGTATCGGTTCGACCCCGATTTTCGGCACCAAACACCTCGTTTTTCGGGGTGTTTTTGTTTTTCGCCGTACAAAAGCAAAAATAATCATACAAAAGTGCCGATAAGATACCGCAAAAGATATTGCAAAGTCGCGTGCGCGATGTTATAATTATTGAGTATATAGGGAAAGTATCGTGTATGCGCACTGCGCGCACGCACGCAAGGTGAGCAATGAATTCTACGACATACGCAAAAAGAACGCTGTATAAGCCTATCGATTTCTTCTTCCGCGCGGTAGCAGACGTTTCGGGCAAGACGAAAAAGATCGCTTTTGTGGACGCGTTCCAGATTTTGAACGACCGCTATCTCGGCAGAATGAGCGTATGCAATTATTTCTACATTGCGGAAGGTTCGGTTAGAATAAACGAACTCAATATCATCGCTCTCGAAGAACTGGTCAATTACGATCTCGTTATGAAAGAGAACTTTCTCATTCCCGACGTTACATACAATCTTCCTTTGTCCACTCGTTTTTTGGAAAACGACAAGGATTTCGACATACTTTTGTCCACGCTCAAAGATTTGGGTTACAAGAAAAACGGATTGATAATTTCCTTTTTCGTATCCTCGCTCGCAAAGTTGGACGAGGGCGGAAAGGACAGATACAACCGCTTGCGCAAGGCAGGGTACAAAGTTTGCGCGACGGCGTTCGGCGAGGACTACAACTCGCTCGACGTTTTTGCCGATTTCAATTTCGATTATCTCAGATGCGAAGCGCAATATTTCGACGCGGACAAGAACAAGAAAAAAGTTCTTTCTATGCTCGTAGGTTTCTGCAAAGCCAACAAGATAGGCTTCGTTATGGAAGGCGTGGACACGCCTAGTCAGTATACGAGATTCAAACGCGAGGGCGTAGGGTATATGACGGGCAGAGGCGTTTCCAAACTTTCGCGTTGGGTCACCAACGAACTTTTGCTTCTCAAAGACCCCGAAGGCGAGAAAAAGGAACAGTATCTCAAAAAACTTCAAAAGATTCTCGCCGCAAAGGAAAAAGCCGAGCGTGACGAACTCGAAGCGTTGCGTACGGCGGCAATAGAAAAGGCAAAGGCAACCGACGGCGAAAAGGTTATGCCGTCCGCGCCTCGTCCCGAACTTGCGAAATCGCCTTATCAGGTGCGACTCGAACAGCAAAAACTCAATGCGAAGAAAGCGACCGAGGAAAGATTGCAGATACAGTCAAAACTTGTCGAGCAAGACCCCAAAGAAGTAGAAGCAAGAGAGAAGAAACTCATCACCGAGATGTCGCGTATGCGCTACGAGGGCGACGTACAAAGCGCGCTTGCGCTGTCGTTTGCGTCTCAAAAGAAAAGCGAACTCGGCATAGACAGACCCCTTGCCGAGCAGACCGCGCCCAAGGTTGAGGAAGTAAAGCCCGAGCCCGAAAAAGAAAAGAAAGAAGTCGTGGTCGAGGAAAAAGAGAACAGTGTCGCCGCGCCGATACGTCCCGAAAAACCGTCAGGATTCGTCGCACCCAAGAAACCAAAGAAATCGAAAAAAATCAAAGCCGATTTCGAAAAGGAAGAAAAACTTTTCAACGAATACAAGTCGGACAGCCTTTTCGGCGGACTGGGAATGAATACGGGTATGCAAGGCTTCGGCGTGACGTTGCACATAGAAAGCAAGGACAAGGACGAACCCGAACTCGTGGGCAGTTACAACGACAAAGGGCAGTGGGTCGACGAGGACGGAAACGTTTTCAACGGCTACTTCGACGTTGACGGCAACTGGGTTGAGTACGAGCAATTCGACGTAAGCAAGGAAGGCTCGTACAACGAAAACGCACAGTGGGTGGACAAAGACGGCAACGTCTACGACGGCTACTTTGACGAAGAAGGCAGATGGATAGACTACACCTACACCGACCCCAACGGCGAGATAGTCGACAACGGCTACTTCGACGATACGATAGGCAAGTGGGTCCCGTACGGCTACTTTGCAGGCGACGGCACATATCACAAGTTGCGCAAAAATTGACGCTAAGGCAACGGCAACACGCAAGTGTGCGTATCGCCGAGAGCCTTGCTTGATTTATTGCGCTACTACCGCGCAGAGAATCTTTGCTATCAAAACAAGACGGATAAAGAATCAAGCCGCAGTTTCGCAAGATTATCTGCTTGGTGAGGGCGTGCTGCGCACGCAAGCGGAAGATTCAAATCTTCCCAAAAAGAAAATCAACAAAAAATATAATACATAACCTAACAAAAACGATGAGCGAACAAGACAAAAACAACGTACAGGCAGAAAATACGGCTGTCGAAGAAAAATCCGAATCTGCGTCGCAATCCGCGCCGCAAGCGACGGAATCTTCCCAAGATAAGCCGCAAAAATCTGCCAAATCTGCCAAAGGCGGCAAAAAATCCGCCGCGGCAGCAAAAAAGGAACAATCCCGCTTGAAGAAAGAGTGGGAAGATTCTATCGTTGCGTCAAAAAAGGTCAAGCAAGAGGAAATCCGCCGCAAAGTCAAGCGCGCAATGCTCATTATGCTCGTTTTCTCGCTTATCGTGACGTCAATCGTCTACGTTATGCTTTTGTTCATTCAAGAGAACAATATCCGAATCACCGCAAACAATCGCAATAAGGAAAAATCCATATCTTTGTCAATGGACAACAGTTTTTGGACGCCTTATCTCAACGCAGACGGTCCGGATCATATGTGGAATCTCAGTTACGATCCTCGCTACACGTTCGTAACGGAAAAAATCGATTCGATTGCGCAAGTCGTCGAGCGTTTGGAAGCGGACAAAGTGGAACTCGGCACTCTCAACGGCGAGCAGTATATCCGTTTTACGTTTATGCTCAAAAACACGGGCAACGAACAAGCGCATATCAACTACGAAATGACGCTCGAATACGACAAGCACGCCTTGCACGACGCGGTGCGAGTTATGTGGGGACAGAGTTTCAAAAACGAATCCGAAGAACTCGAAAACAACACTTCTGTGGACATCTATGCGGCGTTGTCCAGAAACGAACGTCTTGCAGGCTCGAACATCAACGCAAAGGGCGACGGCACTTTCCGCACGGCAGAGGAAGGGTACATCGAATATGTGTCCTACCCGGGCGTATTCACGTCGCAAGTCAATAAAAACGACCCGTATTATTACGTCAAAAATTTTGAAAATTCGTTAACCACTATCGAACAGCGCGCAGAGGAACGCAAAAACGGCTTCTTTGCAACCACGCCGTTCTATTCCGACGAGTTCGTCTTCCAACGCGAAGTCGATATGGAAAAAGGCGACATAATGTACTGCTACGTCAGCATATGGCTCGAAGGCAGCGACTTTGAATGTATCGACGATAGGTTGGGGGGATATTGTAAGATAGGTCTTAACTTTTATGCGAGTTAACAAAACCGCGCTATTGAGCGAATAACTGTGTCAGAGGCATCCGCCTG
>URTQ01000047.1 GCA_900550855.1 uncultured Eubacteriales bacterium | reverse complement strand
CAGCTGGATAGAGCGTCTGGCTACGGACCAGAAGGTCAGGGGTTCGAATCCCTTATGCTACGCCAACAAAACCCAACTCAAACGAGTTGGGCTTTTGTTTTCTTCGCATAATTGATTCGAACGTGCGCTTTTGCGCACCGCAACTGCGTTGCGCCCTGACTTGCGGTCAGGCTGCACGCGATTGACCTTCGGTAGCAATCGCTGTTAAGCGAATCCCTGTAAAATAGAAATAAACCCAACTCAAACGAGTTGGGATTTTGTTTGCTTATCTTGTATGCGGTTTCACTCGGTTTTGTCCTCGAAGTCTTTGAGGATTCCGTTTATGCCGTTGAACGAGAGAGTGGCGACCATCTTTGCCAAATCGTCGATTGAACGCTCTCTCGACGAGTTGAACCAGTGCTGAAACACGGTGAACATACCCGATACGACGTAGTCAAGCACGATGTCGAGGGTGGATTCGTCGAGGACAGTGTATTGCGAGATGACTTCTTTGCCGCGCGCTTTTAGCGTTTTGAACAGTTTGGACACGAGGTTAGAGTTGCTCTCAATGGATATTAGATGCTGATAAAAGTCGAGGTCGCTGTTGATGATTCTCGTAAGTTCGGCAAACATCTGATAGGGGTTGTGAAGCAACTCGTTGACGTTGTGTTCGCGCACGACCTGCTCGAAACTTTCGATGATTTTGTTCTCGATTTCGTCGGTGAGGTCGTAGATGCCGCCGTAGTAGTTGTAAAACGTCTTGCGGTTGATGTCGGCTCTGTCGGCAATATCTTTGATGGTGATGTCGTTGATATTCTTTTCCGAGAGCAGTTCTGCAAAGGCGCGGTAGATTGCTTTTTTGGTTTTTGCGATACGTCTATCTGTTTTTTTCTGTTCCATATCCGATACTATTTTCGATATTTTCGGGGAATAATACACAATGCGAGTCGAAAGCGTGTAAAAACGGGCGATTTTCGCCAAGATTGCGCAATTTGAAAATATCAAAATTCCTTGTGATTTTTCTTGTTTGTATTATAATACACATATGAGGTATAAGTCAAGATTATCCGATAAAATAATATGCCTTAAAAACGAAAAGACAAATTGCAAAGAGAGGATAAAATGAAAGTCGCAATAGTTATAGATATATTTCACGACAAGGGCAACGGCACGTCGATGTCGGCGAGGCATCTCGTAGAAAATCTTGTGGAAAGGGGTGTAGAAGTCAAGGTTTTGTGCGACAACGCAGGGCAAAAGACGGAAACTATGCAGGGCGTAGAGTTCGTCACGTTTCCCATTCAGCAAGTGCCGATATATCAAAAGGTCATCGAACAGCAACACGCGTGGCTCGCATCGCCCAACGACGCAAGAATAAGAGAGGCACTCAAAGGCGTGGATTTGGTGCATATTTATATGCCGTTCGCGCTCGGCACGCATTGCGCGCGCATAGCGCACGATATGGGTATACCCGTGCTCGGTTGCTATCACGTTTCGGCGGAAAACATCACTTTCAACGCCAAAATGAAGTACGTCCCCGGGGCGACGAGCGCAATGTATCAACTTCTCAAAGTCTACCACTACAAACCCGAATGGATAAACAACATACATTGTCCGTCACGGTGCATAGCCTCGACGCTTATGGGACATTTGTACAATCAAAATCTGCACGTTATATCCAACGGCTACGACCCAGCGTTCAAGCCTATCGAGGACGTGAAAATCCCCGAGGGTTGCGAGGACAGAATCATCGTCACGAGCGTTGGCAGACTCACAGAAGAAAAGAGGCAAGACCTCATCATAAAAGCGGTTGCAAAGAGCAAATACCGCAATAGAATCACGCTTTTCCTTGCAGGCAAAGGACCGAAGCAGGAAGAATACGAGCAACTCGCCAAAGATTTGCACGTCGATTTGCGCATAGTGTTTCTCACTCAACCCGAACTTGTCAACTTGCTCAACGCGTCCTATCTTTTCGTGCAGGCGAGCGACGTCGAAACCGAGTCCATATCCTGCCTCGAAGCCATTGCGTGCGGCACTGTTCCCGTGATTTCCAACGCGAGAATGTGCGCGACGAAGCAGTTTGCGCTCACGCCGCAATCCACGTTCAGAAAGGGCAGTTATCTCTCGCTTGCGGCAATGCTCGACTTTTGGATTTCAAACAAAAAAGCGCACGACGATATGAAGCCGAAGTACAGCGAGTTTGCGCAAAAATTCAGCCTTGACAAGTGCATCGGATATATGCTCGAACTCTACAATTTCTTGCTTACCGACGACAAGAGCAAGTATATCGTGAAGGACTACAACAATCCTATGGTTTTCCAACTCGACCGCGACCCGTTGGGACTTATTTCGCCCAAACACAACCAGTTTCACAAGTTGGATCGCCAAAGAAGATATATGGAAAAGAATTAGTCTTTGCAGATATAAAGACAGAGAAATCGTTGCTTTCGCAACGGTGATGTGCAAAAATCGTCGCATAGGCAACGACAACACGCAGATTTGCGTATCGCCGAGAGCCTCGCTCGATTTATTGCGCTTCTACCGCGCAGAGAATCTTTGCTATCAAAATAAGACGGATAAATAATCAAGCCGCAGTTTCGCAAGATTATCTGCTTGGTGAGTGCGTGCTTTGCACGCGAGCGGAATAATCGTGTAAGAGCACGATATTCTTTTTTTATCCGTAATGAAGGGGAAGTTTTATTTTTTCTCTGCCGTTCTTCGTTCTTTACAAATATCCCTTTCAATGATACAATTATCTAAAATAATACTTATTTTAGGGTTACAAATGAGCAAAGAAAGACAAAAGTTAGGTTTGGTTCTCGAAGGCGGCGGCGTGAAAGGCGCATATCAAATCGGCGCGCTTATGGCGATAAGAGAACTTATGGTTGACTTCGACGGCGTCGTTGGGACGTCCATAGGCGCGATAAACGGCGCGATTTACCTCGAAGGCGGCTATTCAAAACTGTTCGACGTGTGGAACGAAATTAAAACCAACACCGTATTCGATTTGAGCGATGAAGAACTCGACGAATTGAACGGCTTGGATTTGCGCCCCGCAATTTTGAGAATAGTGGCGGAAAAAAGACTCAAAACTTTCAAAATGCTCGAATCTTCCTATCAAAAATCGCAAAAGTTTTTTGAAACGATAGTGAACGAGGACGACATTCGCGCTTCGGGCAAGGACTACGGACTTGTCGCTTTCAACATCAGCGATATGCAACCCTTTGAAAAGATGATGAGCGAAATAGACGAGGGAAAACTCGTGGATTATATCATCGCTTCCGCAACTTTCCCGATTTTTCCGCCCAAAGTCATAGACGAGAAAAAGTACATCGACGGCGGCGTTTACGACAATATGCCGATAAATCTGCTCACGAGGCACGGCTACGACAAAATGCTCGTAATCCGCACGAACGTCGAAAGCAAGCAACCCAAGCGCAAAGTCGAGGGCGACCCGAATCTCTTTTACATTATCCCAAAAGAAGATTTAGGACCTGCTATGGCGTTTTCGAAAACTCGTATCCACGCGTATATGCAGATGGGCTACGACGATACGAAAGAACTGATGGAAAACGGTCTTGCCGAGTTTTTGCTCGGCTGAAATCGGCTTAATCTCAACGGATTTGGCAATGATAAAATATAGGTGAAATATGTCGCAAAACAAGATATTGCTTTTGGATTCGAACTCTCTTATGCACCGTGCGTATCACGCGCTTCCCAACCTCAAATCCTCGAAGGGTTTGTACACGGGCGCGATATACGGCTTTTTGAGCATTCTTCTGAAGATAATCAAAGAGCAAAACCCAACGCATATAGCGGCGGCTTTCGACCTGCACGGTCCGACGTTCCGCCACGAAATGTACAAGGAATACAAGGCGACAAGAAAGCCTATGGACGAGGAACTGCGCCAGCAAGTCGAGCCGCTCAAAGACCTCATAACTGCAATGGGTATCAAAATCGTGAGCAAACAAGGCTACGAGGGCGACGATATTCTAGGCACGCTGTCCAAGCGTTTTGACGACGAGTGCATAATCGTCACGGGCGACCGTGACAGTTTTCAACTCGTAAGCCCCACGACGAAGATTTTTTGGACGAAGAAGGGCGTAAGCGACATCGAAGTGTACGACGTAGAAAGGTTGCTCGAAGACGGATTTACCGTTGAACAATTCATAGACTACAAGGCTCTTCGCGGCGATACGTCGGACAACGTCCCCGGTATACCGAGCGTGGGCGAAAAGACGGCGAAACAACTTCTCGACAAATACGGCTCGCTCGAAAATATTTTGGCAAACGCCGAGCAAATCCCGGGTAAACTCGGACAAAACGTCGCAAACAACAAGGAACTGGCTTTGCTCAGCAAAGAACTCGTAACCATAAACTGCGACGTACCCGTCGAGTGTACGCTCGACGAAATTGCGTTCACGCCGATTTATTCGGGGGAAGTGAAGCAAAAACTTGCCGAACTCGAAATATCCTCGCTTGCAAACCGTATGGTTTTCGACGGTGCGGAACAGACGACGCCCGAAAAGAAAAACATCGAAAAAACCACCGCCGTTCTCAAAACAGAGAGCGAGATTGAAAACGTCGCAAAGGGCGACAAAATCGCAATATTGATAGGCAAAGACATAGCGTTTGCCGTCGACGACAAAACCGAGTATACGATAAGTTGCGTCGAGGATTTGTTCAGCGAAGGCATAGGCTTCGACGACGCGCTTTCCGCACTCAAAAAGGCGGCGGCAGGCAAGGAACTCGTATGCTACGACTATAAATCTATGAGCAAGACGTACGGCTTCGAACAAGACAAATTCTTCGACGTTATGATTGCCGCACACCTTGCAAGAGGCAGTGCGCCGATAAAGAGTATAGAGCAGGTTTTGGGTGCGGACGGCTACGAAACGGGCGCGGCGGAACTGTTTGCGGAAAGCGAGAATTTGCGCGAGCAGTTGACGAAACAAGGACTTAATCATCTGTTTTTCGACGTTGAACAGCCGCTTTGCGTCGTTTTGCGCAATATGGAAGAAAGAGGCGTTTGCGTTTCGGCAGACGTTTTGAAAGTGCTTGAAAGCAAGTACGGACAACTAATCGAAAGTTTGACCAAAGAGATTTACGCGCTTGCGGGCGAAACTTTCAACATCGCTTCGCCAAAGCAACTTGGCGACGTACTTTTCGACAAACTCGGTTTGCCGCACGGCAAAAAAACAAAGACGGGTTATTCCGTAAGCGAGGACGTGCTTTCGAACCTTGCAAGCAAACACCCGATCGTCAACGCGGTGCTCGAATACCGCCACTATGCAAAACTTCAATCGACGTACGTCGTCGGACTTCAACCGCTCGTCAACAGAGGCAAGATTCACACCGAGTTCAATCAGTGCATAACCCAGACGGGCAGACTGTCCTCGACAAATCCGAATCTTCAAAACATACCTGCGAGAAGCGAAGAGGCAAAGGACATCAAGAGCGCGTTCGTGCCGAGCGAAAACTGCGTGCTCGTGAGCGCGGACTATTCGCAAATCGAACTCAGACTTCTTGCGCATATGAGCGGCGACGAGCAACTTATCGAGGCGTTCAACAAGGACGAGGACATACACGCAATCACCGCTTCGCAAATTCTCGGCATACCCGTCAGCGAGGTTACGCCATCGCAAAGGCGTGACGCAAAGGCGGTCAACTTCGGCATAATTTACGGCATAAGCGGTTTCGGACTTGCCGAAAACCTGTCCATTCCGCAGTATATGGCAAAAGAGTTTATCGCCAACTATTTCACTATGCACCCGAAGGTTCGCGCCTTTATGGACAAGAACGTCGAGGATGCGCGCGAGAGGGGCTATTCGCTCACTATGCTCGGCAGACGTCGCAATCTTTCCGACCTCAAAGCGTCAAACTATATGGTGCGTTCAGCCGCAGAGCGTATGGCGATGAATACGCCGCTTCAAGGCTCTGCCGCCGACATCATCAAAATCGCGATGATAAACGTCGAAAAACGCCTTGAAAATATGAAATCCAAAATGATTCTTCAAATCCACGACGAGTTGATTATCGACGCGGCAAAGGACGAGGAAGAAGAAGTCAAAAAGATTCTGTCCTACGAAATGGAACACGCAGCCGAACTTTCCGTGCCTCTCGTTGCCGAGGCTACGAGCGCGACGAACTGGGGTGAACTCAAATGAGAATCGCGGTTATCGGCGGAATAGGCTCGGGCAAAAGCGAGGTTATGAAAATCGCAAAGGAAAAGGGATTTTTCTGCCTCAGCGCAGACGAAATCAACGCCGAATTACTCAAAACGCCGTCGTATATCCAAAAAATAGCGACGTTGTTTCCGAGCGCCGTTGCAAACGGCGTTGTGGATAAAGGCGCACTCGCAAAAATCGTGTTTTCCGACCAAAACGAACGCAAAAAACTCAACGCGCTCGCGCACCCCGAAATTATGCGGGTTATATCCGAATGTAAAGAAAGTCCGCTTGCCGTCGAACTTCCGCTTTTCATAGAGGGCGGCGACGAGGCGTTTGACGAAATCGTATACGTCAGAGCGCCGCTTTTCAAGCGTATTGCGCGCTTGAAAAAGGGCAGGGGAATGAGCGTAAAACAAGCGGTTTCGCGCATACGCTCGCAAGTTCCGTCCGCCGTGTTGAGAGCAAAAGCCACTATAATAGTGGACAATTCACGCTCGCTTTCCGCTCTGCAAGCCCGCGCAAACAAAACTTTTAATCAAATTTTATCCAAATATAGCAACAACCACTAAAAATAAACTTGTAAATCACGCTTTTTCGTGATAACATACTATTAGTAAATAAGTTAATCAAATCCGCATACACCTGCGAGATTGAAAGGAGAAAATTATGATAAACGGCAAAACCATCGTCATCACCGGTTCGAACAGCGGTATCGGTCTCGAAACGCTCAAATTGCTCGCAAACGGAAGCAACAAAATCTTGGCGGTAGACTTGCGCACCGACAGAATCGAGGCTCTCAACCTCAAAAACGTGTTCCCGATGGTGTGCGACGTGTCAACCAAAGAAAACGTCGATTCCATCTTTGCGACCGCAACCGAAAAACTCGGCTCAATCGACATCTTCTTTGCAAACGCAGGCTTCCCGTACTACGAAACGATGGACTACGTCAACTGGGAACGCATCGAAGACATCTTCAAAGTCAACGTGTATTCGCCCATCTATACATACCAAAAATACGTCGAATATCTCGGCGGCAAACAAGGTCAAATGGCAATCACCGTTTCGGCAATCGGCAAACTCGCAATGCCCGGTTATACGCTTTACAGCGCAAGCAAATTCGCAATGCAAGGCTTCCAACAAGGTCTTCGCTACGAACTTCCGAGCAACGTATCCCTCACTTGCCTCTATCCGATAGCCACCGACACGGGCTTCTTCAAAAAAGCAGTGGAAGGTCAAGAGGGCAAAGTCATTCGCGAGCGTCCGTTCCCCGTCCAAAAACCGCAACACGTCGCAAAATGTATGGTCAGAGGACTCGAACACAAACGCAAATTCGTCAATCCGTCCAAACTTTTCACGTTTGCGCAATTCCTGTTTGCGATCTGCCCGCCGATCAAATGGGTGTATTTAAAACTTGAAAAGAATAAGTTGGCAAGATTCGAAGCACAAAAAGCGAGCAAGTAACCGTTTTACTGCTTAAAAGCGTACGAATAATCGATATACAAAAAATACAAGTCCCGATTCAAAGCGAAGCGGGACTTTTTGTATGTGGTGGCAAAATTGCTATAAGATTGACATCTTTTGCCTTTTGGCGTATCATAAAAAGTGCGACAAACTTAATCCTATTTAGCGAAACACTTATTACTTTGGTAACAGGTGCATTTCTTCGCATATTGTTTCGCTAAAAGGAACGGTAGGTTTGTCGCAAAATCAGAAGCGTGCACTTGTTATATTTTTACGCTTGCACGCAAATTTGCGGAGGCAAATCGATGAAAAAATTGGGTAGAACAGCGATTTTGGCGGTGTTGATCGTCATTCTTTCGGCATTACTTTTCGTAGCGTGCGATAAGGGCGGTTCGCAAAGCCCTAGCGAAAATGATAATAACGGAAATCAAGAACACCAACACACATATTCGCAAAAGTGGGATTACAACGAAAACTACCATTGGCACGAAGCGACTTGCGAACACGATTCGTTGACGATTGATTATGGAAAACACAACTTTGACAATGATGTTTGCACGGTTTGTAATTATAAAAGGGAAGCGAAGCCGAAAATCTTTTTTTCCGTTGATGACGAGATTTATTCAAGCGTAGAAACCAAAGGAAACGAAATTATCGCAATGCCTTCAAATCCTACGAAAGCAGGGTATGATTTTATCGGTTGGTTCTGGGATAAAGGCACTTGGGAAAGACCGTTTACGGCAAATTCGATGCTTAACGAGCCTTTGAAAAGCGATATGACGGTGTATGCGTATTTTGAAAAAACACATACGCACACTTTTGACGACGCTTGGACTTCCGATAACACATATCATTGGCATAAAGCGACTTGCGAACACGATTTGATTAGCGACAAAGACGAACATAACTTCGATTCGAGCCGCGTATGCACGATATGCGGTTATCGAGATACGGCGTTGCACGGCGTTGAACTCAAAACGAACACTCTTTCAATTAACGGCGCAAATATATCGGGCAAAGTTTCAAATGGAACGACTTCGTTCTCGTTTGTTGACGAGATTTCCGTTGCGGACTCTGCAACGTACACGGTATCGACCGATATAAACGGTTCTCACACTATAAGAACAAAGACCGTAAATCTCGCAATAGGCGATAATACTTTTTATATCCTCGTTGAAAACGGCAAAGACATAAAACTTTACACCGTGTCAATTCGCCGCAGACCTATCTATACTGTGACATTTGATTCAAAAGGCGGTACGGCAGTAGAGCAACAGCAAGTTGAAGAAGACGGTTTTGCAGTTGAACCTAACACTACAAGAATCGGTTATGATTTCGATAAATGGGATTATGATTTGTCAAAGCCGATATTGAAAGACGAAACAATCACTGCAAGTTGGTCTGCAATCAAATATACAATCACATATTTGCTCGATGGCGGCGTGAATAATTCCGACAATCCTTTGACCTATACCATAGAGGACGAAATAACGTTGCTTCCACCGACAAAAGTCGGCTATACGGGAAGATGGAATAACGACGGAAAAATCGAAATAGGCAGCACGGGCAATAAAACTTTTACTGCAAGTTACACTATCAATCAATACAAAGTGACGGTTACGCCCTTGATACATAATATCTGCTCGATAAGTGACGGCGGCGTTTATGAGTACAATACGCAAGTCACTATAAATTTGACAGATCTCTATTTGGGGTATGATTTTCTCGGTTGGTATAACGGCAACTCACTTTTGTCAACCGAACTTTCTTATACTTTCGACATTCCTGCAAACGATTTGCGTATAGTGGTAAAACTTGTCGTAAAAGAAGAAATGCAGTACTTTGACTTTTCATCTACGACGGATACTTGCAAAATCACGAGTTTGAAAGATAAAACTGCAACAAAAGCAGTTATTCCTGATTATGTGACTGATATTGGCTATGATGCCTTTAATGATTGTGTTAGTTTGGCTAGTGTTAAAATCCCCAATAGCGTAATAACCATAGAACAGAGAGCATTTAGCGGTTGTAGAAGTTTGGCTGATATTAAAATTCCAAATGGAGTAACAAGTATCGGTTATATGGCTTTTGCACATTGTGTAGAATTGAAAAGCATTACAATCCCCGATAGTGTGATATGCATTGGCGACTCTGCATTTGCTGGTTGTAATTCTTTAACATATGTGAAATTAGGAAAGAGTGTTTCAAGTATTGCGAATAATGCATTTTGGAATTTAACAGGTTTGAAATGCTTTGAGGTTGCGAATGATAATGTCGATTTTTCTAGTAGCAAAGGAATACTTTATGACAAGGAAAAAACAAAGATAGTTCTTGTTCCAATGGCTATTGATGGTGAAATT
>URTQ01000046.1 GCA_900550855.1 uncultured Eubacteriales bacterium | reverse complement strand
AGAGGGGGAACGGCGATAGGGAAAACACCTGAGGAAAGGGGAAATTTTAATTTTTGTTATTTTGTTAGCGCGAACTTATTTTTGTTGTAACCAGAACTCACGTTGTCGTTCCAACATTGAGTCGAAATGCTTAATATACTCTATCGGCTCTTTGTAGTTTGCGCAACGAGTGATAAGATTCTTCTTTTTATTCCACTTTTTCGAGATTCCGTTCGCGCCGTTTGCGATTATAGACGTGTCTTCTTCCATAATATCGACGTTGTAAACGCACGCTTTACCCTTCTTTGCGTATCCGACGTTTTCGAGATTGCCGCTCGTGTATTTTTGGCGATACATATAGTACGGCTCGTACCCTGCCGACGTAAGTTTTTTATAGGCGTAATCCACCATTTGCGAGGCGGTTTCGAAGTCGGTGTTGTTGTAGCCGCACTGTTTGAGCGCAGAACCTTTTTTCATATAAAGCGTATGTACTGTGACGTTTGCGGGGTCGAGCGCGACGGCAATATCCACGCTACGCTTGAAATCGTCTATGGTTTCGTTCGGCAAGCACGCAATCAAATCCATATTCACGTCGAATTTATCCCTCACGAGCATATACGCGTTGTATGTGTCCGCGCTCTTGTGCTTGCGACCGATAATATCGAGGGTTTTGTCGTTGAAAGTTTGCGGATTGACGGAAACGCGCGTAACGCCGTGCTTTTGCATAACCTCGACGATATCCGCGTTTATCGTGTCGGGGCGTCCTGCCTCGACGGTAAATTCTGGCGCGTCGAAGTGGCAATGCTGCAAAACCTTGTCGAGAAGTTGTGCGCCTATCGACGTTGGCGTACCGCCACCGACGTACACCGCCCTGACCTTGATACGCTTTTTGGCGATAATCTCTTTGGTCTGTTCGAGTTCTCTGATAAGGCAATCGACGTACGGTTCTACGAGTTTGCGCTGTTTGTCGATGGGAAGGCTCACGAAAGAGCAATACGCGCACCTCGTGGGACAAAACGGAATGAAAACGAACACGTCGTACTGCCTTGACGACTTGTTCCTTATGGGTTTTTGCACGCTCACGATTTTCTCGATAAGTTCGACTTTTCCCTCGCTCACGCTGTAATCTTTCAAGAACACGTCGTGCGCCGATTTCGAGTATCTATCCTTGTCGTTTTCGATTTCGCAGTACAGTTTCGTGGGGCGTATACCCGTGAGGCAACCGTACGGCAGATTGACGTTCAAAAGGAAACTCAAAGTGCGATAAATTGCGATTTTGAGGTATCTTTTCTCAACTCTTTTGCGTTCGAGTTCGCCGTCGGTATCAATTTTGAAAACGTAGTTTTTGACGAAGCCGTCAAACTTGTTTGAAGTTATCTGAATTTTGAAAACGCCCTCTTGATTTTGATATTCCACCGCAAGCGAAATATTCTCGTCCGTGCGAGATTCAAACGGTCTTATAAGTTCCGCCAAGTCGTTTTGATATTCGTCGTTTGAAATGGAAAAATCAATCATCTATTCGGGTCAATCGGCATTTATATGCGCGGATTCTTTTTCAAGTACGGGGTTGTTCGCTCTCTCGAAATCGAGGGTTGTCGGCTCGCCGTGTCCCGGCAAAACCGTGTAGTTGCCTTTTAGCGCAAACAGTTTGTTCACGATGGAATTTTTGAGGTCTTTTGCGTTTCCGTCGTAGAAATCCGTGCGCCCGTACGACATAAAAAACAGCGTGTCGCCCACGAAAATCTTGTTTGATACGACGTAGCAAACGCTTCCCTTTGCGTGACCCGGCGTATGTATGACTTTCACGTCGAGTCCTGCGATTTTCAAGGTTTCGCCGCCCTTCAAAAGTATGTCGGGAACGAACTTTTCGGGGTTTGCGTTCATCGAAAAGCCCATATTCTTATACGAGCCGATTTTTTCGAGTTCGTCCTTATGCAAAAATATGGTGGGCGCGTTTTGCGGATTCTCTTTTCCGTCCTCGCCCTTGCTTGCGATTCTGCAAAGTTCCGCAACGCCGCCTATATGGTCGAAATGCGCGTGCGTGAGTAAAATCGCCTCGATTTTTGCCTTTTGTTTTTGGAAAATCGAATATATCTCTTGTGCGTCGCCGCCGGGGTCTACCACGAAACCGACGTTGCCGTTTATGACGATATAAGTGTTTACGTCAAGCGGTCCTGTGTAAAGGTGAAAATACTTTTCGGAAGTCATCTTCTCACCTCGATTACGCCCTCTATATTTTTGATTTGTCTTACGAGTTCTTCAAGTTCGCTCGCTTTCGAGATTTGAACGGTGACGACGACTTCCGCAATGCCTGCTTTTTCGTCCACTCTGACGTTTGCCGCAGATATGCCGAGCCTTGCGTTTGCGATATGCGCGGTTATGGTTGCGAGCAAACCGCCCTTATTCTCGCACATAATGGTGAGCGTTGCGTTGAATCTTTCCTCGCCGTCGCTGTCCCAACTCGCTTGAATGAGTCTTTCGTCTTCCATACCCTTGACGTTCGGGCAGTCTTTTCTATGAATGGAAACGCCTCTGCCGCGCGAGATATAGCCGACGATTTCGTCACCCGGGACGGGCGAGCAACATTGCGCCATACGCACGGTAAAGTTTGCGTTGCCGTTGACAAGAACGCCGCTCTTCGAGTGCTTTCTCGGTTTTTGCTCTGTTATAGGCAAATTCGTTTCTGCGATTTGAGCGGAATGGTCCTCTTTTTTGAAGTCCTGAATTATCTTTGTGAGGACTTGACTCGTCGTGATACCGCCAAAACCGACGGCGGCGTACAAATCGTCCTCGCTGCTCATTGTGTGGCGTTGAAGTATGCTCGAAAGAATGTCGGGCGTGAAGATGTCCGCAAGCGCGTACCCCCTGCGTTTCGCCTCTTTTTCGAGCATTTCCTTGCCTCTTGCGATGTTTTCGTCCTTCTTCTCTTTCTTGAAGTAAGCGCGGATTTTAGAGCGCGCAGAAGCGGTATGGACGTATTTGAGCCAGTCGAGGCTCGGACCTTTCGATGCGTTGGACGTGATGATTTCGACGATGTCGCCGTTTTGAAGTTTGGTGGAAAACGGCACCATACGCTTGTTCACCTTTGCGCCGATACACTTGTTGCCGATTGCAGAGTGAATTTTATACGCAAGGTCGAGTGGGGTCGAGCCTACGGGCAAGTCGAAAACGTCGCCCTTTGGCGTGAACACGAACACTTCGTCGTCGAACACGTTGATTTTGACGGCGTCCATAAACTCTTTTGCGCCGTCGATGTCCTTTTGCGCGTCCATAACTTCGCGAAGCCAACGCACTTTGCTGTCGAGTTCGCTGTCTTTGCCCGTCGTACCCTCTTTGTACTTCCAGTGCGCCGCAACGCCGTATTCCGCCACTTTGTGCATTTCGTAAGTGCGGATTTGAATTTCGAAGGTTTCGTTGAACGGCGTGACGACCGTCGTGTGCAAGGACTGATAGTTGTTTGCCTTTGGCATTGCGATATAGTCCTTAAAACGCCCCGGCATAGGCTTCCACATCGTATGGATTTCGCCGAGCATCGTGTAGCAATCCTTGACGGAATCGACGATGATGCGCACTGCCAAAAGGTCGTAAATCTGGTCTATGTCGATATGCAGATTGTGCATTTTCTTGTACACGGAATAGAAGTGTTTGGGTCTGCCGTTCACCTCGCCGTGTATGCCCATTTCTTTGAGTTTTGCCTCGATTTGCTTGCAAATAGCGTCCAAAAAGCCTTGTCTTTCGGATTTTTTTCTCGCGACGTTCTCGGCGATGTACTTATATTCTGTGGGAAGCAGATATTTCATCGCAAGGTCTTCAAGTTCGCATTTGAAGAACGAGATACCGAGCCTGCCCGCAAGCGGCGCGTAGATGTCGAGCGTCTCTTTTGCGATGCGTTTTTGCTTTTCCTCGGGCAAATATTGAAGCGAGCGCATATTGTGCAAGCGGTCGGCGAGTTTGATGATTATCACTCGCAAATCCTTTGCCATAGCGACGAAAATCTTTCTGAAATTTTCCGCTTGCGCTTCTTCTCTGTTGACGAATTGCAGTTTGTCGAGTTTGGTGACGCCCTCGACGAGTTCGCAAATCTCGCCGCCGAAATTTTCTTTGAGTTCGTCGTAAGTTACGGACGTATCTTCCAAAACGTCGTGCAAAAACGCGGCTATGACCGTTGACGAGTCAAAGCCGAAATCCGCGAGAATTTCCACGACGGCGCAGGGGTGGATAAAGTAATCTTCCCCCGAACTTCTCTTTTGTCCGCGGTGTGCTTCCTCTGCAAAATCGTGCGCTTTTTTAATTTCCGCATAATTCGTCGGATATGTTTTTCTGAGTTTTACAAGCAATTCGTCCATATTTTTCTTGATTGCGCCAAACGATACCGTCGCATATGCGCGCGTTTAATATCGTTTTTACGTCAATATATAATTATTATACTTTATAAAACAAAACATTGCAATACGCCCAAAAGCCGCAAAAGCAAAAAATATTTCGGTTTTATGCCTTTGAAACGTTGCGGTATGCAATGCTGTTTTCGAGATTTACGGATTTTGCCGATATTTCGACAAATCCTTTGTCGTTTATGCGCACCGTGCCAACTTGGTCGAAGATTTTGAGTGCGAGCATAAAGGTGCTTTCGCTCGTTTTATATCCCGAACAAACCATAACGTACATCTTGTGCGGACTTGCCATTTTGGGCGTACGGCGAGATACGTTGACAATCTCTTTGTACACCTTGCGAAGCACGTCTTTGCTGACGGAAATCGGCTTGGGTGAGCAGTCGCCGAGCGCGTATATCTCGTTTGATTCCTTTTGCAGTTTTGCAAGATACCCATCGCAAAGCGGATGACCTGCTACGATAATACGGTTGAAGAAGGAAAAATCGAAGCAATCGGCAGGACACAGCACCACGCAGTTTTCTGGATTTAAGCAACGAGGGGTCGCAACGAGAACGGGAAGCGACTTTATCCTTTCGCTTGCCTTGCAAACGCTGTCGTATTCTGCGTGCGAGAAGCACACGATTGCAGTGCCGAACGGCTCTTTGAGCCATTCTTCCGCTTTTTCCGCCGTCGTTTGCGGAAGACTTGCACTTCCCTCGCAATCGAGTTGGTGCAAATTCATTCTTATCGCCTCGTCGTCGTCGATATCGATATCCTCAAACTGCAACGTCTGAATGATGCCTTGCGCGGATTCTCTGTTCTGGAATGCGTTTATGCCGAGAGAAATCTCAAAATCCACTCTGCCCGTCTTTGCGGCAAGGCAAGGCGCGAATTTCGAAAATCCCATAAGTTCGATGTTTTTCGCAACGTATTTGACGTGTTGCGAGAATCCTATTCTGTCGAAGCGAAGACCTTGCGCTTTCACGAGGAAAGTCGGGCGCGGATTCTGATAGCCCGTCGGCTCTAAAAGTTCGAGTTCCTTTGCAAAGGACAAAAAGTCCATATCGAAAGGCAATTCCATCTCGCAACTTATCTCGTGGGTAAGGTCGAGTTTTTCGTGCATATCGAGCAATGATTTATTCGCCGCCTTTACGAAATCGTCGAACTTATCCTCGTTCATCGAAATGCCTGCCGCCTGCGCGTGACCGCCGAATCCCGTGAAGTATTCGGACAGCGAGCAGAGCAACTCGAATATGTTAACTTGCGGAATGGAACGAGCCGAGCCTCGAAGTTCGCCCTCGTCCGTGCGAGCAAACAAAATGGTCGGGCGTTTGAATTCCTCGACGAGTCTTGCGCACGCAATGCCGAGAATACCCGCTTCCCATTCGTTGCTTTTTAGCACGATTATGCCTACGTCGTTGAAATCTATGCCTGCAAGTTGCGCTTTTGCGCTTTCGACCGCCTTTTCGCAAAGTTCTTGTCTTTGGGCGTTGTCCCTTGCAAGTTCGTCGGTGAGCGTTCTCAAAAGGAAATAGTCGGTTTCGAGAAACAACCCCACGACTTTCATTGCCGAGTTGAGTCTGCCTGCGGCGTTCATTCTCGGTGCGAGGCGGAACATAACGTCCTGCGCGGAAACGCTTTCTTGATTGAGAAGCATTTTCACGCCCTTGCGCGGCGATTTGGTGATTTGCTTCAAGCCGTAATACGCAATGATTCTGTTGTCGTTTTTGAGGGGTACGACGTCCGCAATCGTTGCGATAGCCACTATGTCGAGATACTTTTTCGCTTCCTCTCTGCCGCCCAAAGCCTCAACGAGTTTGAGCGCAACGCCTGCGCCGCAAAGGTCGAAAAAGCCTTTTCTTGCGACTTTGGGGTCAACCACGATACAATTGGGGATTCTCTCTTGCGGCTCGTGGTGGTCGGTGACGATGGTATCGATTCCTTTCGACTTCAAAAACTCTACTTCGTCAATCGCCGTAATGCCCGTATCGACGGTGATAACGAGTGTCGGCGAGTGATAAGCGAGGATTCTTTCAAGCGTATCGACGCTTATTCCGTAGCCGTCTTTGTTGCGGTCGGGAATGAAATAAAACACGTCGAGTTTGTCGCGAAGATACAGCATAAGCGTCGAAATCGCGCAAATGCCGTCGCAGTCGTAGTCGCCGTAAATAAGCACCTTTTCTTTGTTTGCAATCGCTTGTTTAATGCGTTCGACCGCCTCTTTCATTCCGTCAATCTCGTACGGTGAGGAAAGTTTGTCGATAGACGGATGCAGATAGTCGTAAAGAGAATCCTCGCTCATTCCCCTACCGAGCAACAAACGCAAAAAGTCTTGGGAAATTCCAAGACGCTTTGCAAGTTCGACTTGCTCGTTTGAGAGTTGAAAACGAGGTGTTTTTACGACGTATCTCATACAAATTCATAAAACTACGCCCTCACTCTGTGAGGGCGCAGCCATCGATTATTTTTTCTTTTTGAACGTCGTGTTCTTCTTCGAATATTTGTAGACGACGTTTTGTTTTTGTTTTTGTTGACCCGCTTGTTTGACTTGCGGTCTGATCGTTTGTTCCCCGTCCTCGCCGACGACGATTTCGGAATCGGTGTCCTCTTTCTTGTCGTAGGTTACGGCGTTGCGTTTTGCATATTTTGCTTTGGCCTTATCCCAAGAGATACTGAGTTCTGCCCAAAGCGGCGTTGCGAGGTTGGTTGCCGAGAACAAACCTGCAAGCAAACCGAGAATGATAGGCACGCAGAACTCTCTTATGGTGTCGCTTCCGAGGATTGCAAGGAAGATAATCGTAACCATTGTGGTGAGAGTCGAATACACGGTACGAGTGAGCGACGAGCGAACTGCCATATCGCCGATACCCTTGTAGTCGATGTCCTTTTGACCTTTGAGCGGTTTGATAGTTTCACGGCAGCGGTCGAAGATAACGATTGTGTTGTTGATTGAGTAAGCAACGATGGTTATCATAGCCGCGACGTAGGAACTGTTGATTTGCACTCTGCAAATGACGGTGAGAGCAAACATAATGACGACGTCGTGAAGCAACGCGATGACGGCTGCGATTGCGCTCGTGAACGTGAAGCGAATCATGATGTACACGAGAATCAAAGCGATTGAAACCGCAAGAGCGATGCCCGCTTTCGAGAGCAAGTCCGCAGCGGCGGTTGCGCCGATAGATTCGTACGTTATCTTGTTTGCGTCGGTGAGCGAAACGTTCGGGTCGACCTTGTCGTCAACCGCTTTTCTTATCGCTTCGTTCATAGTGTTTATTTTAGCGTCGTCGTCGAATACGTTTTTGTATCTGAACACGATAGAGGTTTTCGAGTTGTCGTTTGCCTCTTGACGTTGCATATAACTTACCACGACGTGTTGACCGTCGACTTCAACGCCTTCGATGACGTTTTTGAGTTCGTTGCCCTTTTGCTCGTAAACGGTGTCGTTAAGGATGTCTTCGCCGAGCGTAACGGTGAGAATCGTACCGCCCTCGAAGTCGATGCCGATGCCGACGGCGTCGGAGTAACTTCCCGAAGTCGAACCGAGTGCCACGATAACGATGATTGCGGCAAGCACGATTACGAACGGAATGATTGCGGCGTATTTTGCGTTTTTGCAAACGCTGTAATTTTTGCAAAGATTGCGGAAGTTATTGTTTTTCATATTATGCCTCCTCCTTTGCAATTTGCGTAGGAACGGAATCGTTGTTTTCGTCCTCTTTGACGCGTTTCAAAGCGTAGAACTTCTCGCTTGTACTGTTGAGCGGCATAAACGCTTTGAGCACGAGTCTGGTGACTACGAGCGAGCAGAACAGCGAGAGAATGATACCGATAAAGAGCGTCACGGCGAAGCCTACGATTGAAGCCGAGCCGAGAATCCAAAGCACGATTGCGCCGATAAGCGTTGTGACTTGACCGTCGATGATTGCGCCCGTCGAGCGTTTGAAACCTATCTTTATGCAAGTCGCAATGGGCTTTGTCGAGTGTTTGTATTCATCCTTGACTCTCTCGAAGATGATGACGTTTGCGTCGACTGCCATACCGATTGAGAGCAAGATACCCGCGATACCGGGCAGAGTGAGTTGCACCCACGGAAGCACTGCGCAAAACCAGATGAGAAGCACGATATACACGCAAAGCGAGAGGTCTGCCGCAAGTCCGAGTCCGCGATACGCGCACGCCATAAATACGAAGATGAGCGCGACGCCGACGATACCTGCGATGAGCGCGACGCGAATCGAGTTTTCACCGAGCGTTGCTGATATGCTTCTTACTTCGGCAAGTTGAAGCGTGACGCCGAACGTGCCCGATTGAAGTTTGGTTGCGTATTCGTAAGCGGATTGATACGTGTAGTTGCCGGTGATGATTGCAGATCCGTTGGTGATTGCCGCATTGATGGACGGTTCCATTATCTTTTGTCCGCCGACGTAGATATATGTCTTTTTGCCGACGTTTGCGGAAGTGATTTCACCGAACTTCTTTGCGCCTTCGGTGTTGAATTTCAAACCGATTGCAAAGTCGCCGTTGTCTGCGGTCGTGACGTATGCGTTTTCGAGGTGTTCGCGACCGTTGAGGAACGCTTCCTTTTCGAGATCCGAATTGCTTGCTTCACTGCCGAGATCGGTGAGCGTGAAGTAAAGCGATGCGGGACGACCGATAAGTTCGAGCACTCTTGCGGGATCGTCGACGTCGGGAATTTCGACGCGGATCGTGGTGCTACCGTCGCTCGACGTGCCTTTGGTGACCGTTGCTTCGGTGTAACCCTTGGAAACGAGCAGGCTTTGAAGCGAACTTATAGTACCGCTGACGCGAGTATCGAAATCGCCGTGGTCGTCGTTTGCGACCTTAAAGACAGCGGACACACCGCCCGACATATCTAAACCTAGTTTGATTGTCTTTGCATAGCCCGTGTAATCGTAAACCGTGCCTGCGATCGGGAACGAAACCACGGCAAACACAGCCATAAGAATGATGAATACACTCACTATACACAAGACGACTATTGACTTCTTCTTGTTCACAGGACTAGTCCTCCATATAGTAAAACATAAATATTATAACTATAACATCTTGTCAAGTCAAGAAAATATGATGCGATTGTGCCGTTTTAAGTTGCAAAATTTGCTTGCAAACGCATATATTTTTGCCAAACCTCATAGTTTGTGATATGGAAAAAGCCAAAAACGTAAAAACCGACGTCACGGACGTATTGAAAGCCGTGCTGTTTGCAACCCTGATATCTCTTGCTTTGGTGCTGATTTTCGCAATCGTAATCCGTTTTGCGAACGTCGAAAACAAAGTGATAATGCCCGTCAACATCGCAATCAAGATTTTGTCGTTGCTCGTGGGCGTAATGCTTGCGTTCAAGAATCCGCAAAACGGACTTGTCAAAGGCGCGATAAGCGGACTTGTGTATATGCTTTTCACGTTTTTAATCTTCTCTGCCCTGAACGGATTCAAAGACGTAACTTTCAGTTGGATTGATTTGATAACGTTGCCCGTAGCAGGCGCGATAAGCGGCATAATCACCGTAAACCTGAAATCACGCAAAGCGTAGGCTTGTTTGGGCTTCTACCCAAACAAGCAGTGCTATTGCGGTCATCGTCTACATAAAGTATATGATGTGCAACTTGAATTGAACTTTCCCCCTTCCTCACGTGTTTCCCCCACCGCCGTTCCCCCTCTGCATAAATTTGAG
>URTQ01000045.1 GCA_900550855.1 uncultured Eubacteriales bacterium | reverse complement strand
GTCAACGGGCAATACAACGTCAATGCTTTCTTCATTAAAATCATCCCCGACCTTGGCGTATAATACCACTCCGTCTCTCTCGCATTTTGCATATCGTTCGGTACCGTAATCTAAAATCTTTTCGACCGAAAACGGTATGCCGTCCGTCGCAATTTCAACGTCTTGTGGCGAAAACTCAAAACTCAACGCCTTACCGATAATCTTCGTTCCGCCGATTCCAACCAACTTCGACGCAAGTTCTCTTGTACACTCGAACCTATGCCCCATCGTTTCGAACGAAAATTTCGGGATTGCGGCAGACTTAACGATTTCCTTAAACGTTCGCTTGTCTTTATTTCTTTGACGAAGCATTTTTCCGCTTAGCGTATTGAACGCAGGTATTGCCTCGTGAACAATCTTGTCGTCTGTCGAACACGTAACTTTTTTCAGGTCGATACCAAGCGTAATCTCTCCGCTCGTTTCTTCGTCAAATAAAGCAAAAATTATCTGACCGCCTGTTTCGACGTAATGCAAATACTTTCCGTTGACTTCTTCGACCTTTTTCACCGTTCCGACAACGTCGTTTCCTTTTTCGACAGCATCGACTGGAATGGTCAACTTATAATTTCCGTCTTCCATTGAAAATGCCGACGGCAATTCTATCCTCGACGAACCGATTTCGAACGCATGCTTTTTTACCGCTACGCTTATACTCGAACAATCGGGAATCCGCGGAATCATATTCGCTTCGGTTTCCGCGTCGAAAACCTGCATGTTTTCGATATCAAACGAGATTTCCGTGACGCTTCCGACTTCGAAGCGCGTCATTGTCGGCGCTTTTATAACGATTTTGGTCGAGCTTTGCAAGCCTAGTTCTTTGTCAAAGTTCAAATCGCCGAATACTTGGCTTTCGGTTCCCAATTCCTCGATGTGCGAAACCTTGATTTTTGCCTTTGCCGTATATTTTTCGGCGTCGATGGAGATATGTTCCGCGCGCAGCCCAAGCACGACTTTTTTCCCGTGGAACACGTCCGCTTGCTTTGCTTTTGCAAAGAAGTCTTTGGACAATGCGATTTTTAACGGCGCGTCGGTAGCGACAAACGATATATCGTCGCCTTCGACATTGATTTCCGCGTTGATAAAATTCATTTGAGGCGTTCCTATAAATCCTGCGACAAACACGTTTTGAGGATACTTATATAAATTGGTAGGCGTGTCGATTTGCTGAACGAATCCGTCTTTCATAACGACTATTCGCGTGCCCATCGTCATTGCTTCGACCTGATCGTGCGTGACGTAAATAAACGTTGTTTGCAATCTGTGATGAAGTGCGCTTATTTCGCTTCTCATTGCCGTGCGCAATTTTGCGTCGAGATTTGACAAAGGTTCGTCAAGCAAGAAAACCTTTGGTTCTCTTACAATGGCTCTTCCCAAAGCGACTCTTTGACGCTGTCCGCCACTCATTTCCTTTGGTTTTTTGTCAAGATATTCGGTTATATCCAACGTTTGCGCCGCTTCACGAACCTTTTGGTCGATAACCGCTTTGGGCAATTTTCGCAATTTCAGACCAAATGCCATATTTTCGTACACCGTCATATGCGGATACAGCGCATAATTTTGGAAGACCATCGCAATATCTCTGTCCTTCGGTTCTACGTCGTTTACAAGCGTATCGCCTATATAGAGTTCGCCGGCAGTGATTTCTTCAAGACCGGCTATCATACGAAGCGTGGTGGATTTTCCGCAACCCGACGGCCCGACGAATACAATAAATTCCTTATCTTTTATATCCATCGTGAAGTCGTTTACGGCTTTTGTTCCGTTGGGATAAACTTTGTATATGTGATTGAGTTTTACGTCTGCCATAATTACCCTCTTATTG
Source organism: uncultured Eubacteriales bacterium (assembly GCA_900550855.1). GTDB lineage: Bacteria > Bacillota > Clostridia > Christensenellales > CAG-917 > CAG-475. The sequence continues at coordinate 8,262 of URTQ01000045.1, read as the reverse complement.
TTTGACGGCGCCTGCCGACAAACCGTTTATCATATATTTAATCAAGAAGAAATACAAGATTACAATCGGGACGGCGATAAACACCGCGCCTGCCGAAAATCTTGCGAATTCGGTTTCCGGAAGAGACATAAGCCCGACCGCCGCCGTCCACATGTTTTTGTCTTTGAGAAGAAGCTTCGGAAGGATAAAATCGCTCCACGGCCACGCAAATTGCGTCAAAAGCGTATATACCAAAATCGGTTTTGACAGCGGAAGAGTTACGTTAAAAAATATCCTCGCATTGCTTGCTCCGTCGATTCTTGCCGCTTCGTAAATCGAATTCGGAATAGTGTCGAAAAAGCCTTTTTGCACCAAATAGCCCATCGGAGCACCGCCTGCATATATAAGAGCAAGCCCTATATGACTATTGATGAAATTGAATTGCGTCATAAGCAAATACACGGCAACCATTCCCATAAACGACGGGAACATCCCGAGAATCAGTGCGCCCTTCATCAATGCTTTTCTTCCCTTAAACTGGAAAGACGAGATGACATAAGCCGTTAAAATAACCAAAACAGTACCCAAAAGGCTACTTATCGTCGCCACAAGCAAAGTATTTGCAAACCACTTCGGATAGTCGTACATAACGGTGTCGGCAAACAGCGCCTTAAAAGAATCAAAGGAATATTCCGACGGGAAAAATCCATTGAAACTATATATGCTTCCGCTTGCGGAAAAACAACTCAGCACCACCCATATAATAGGAAATACGAAGATGATTGACACCAGCAACATAATGGCATACGTAAGCAAAACATTTGCCGTCTTTTTGAGTTTTATACCGGGTTTCTTTCTCATTTGAACGTATCCTCCCTCTTGTATGCCGACGAGCGCATATAAACCAACAGGCTTATTGCCGAGGTGATGATAAACATAATCAGACTTATCGCCGCGCCTATCGAGTAGTAGTTGTTGTCAATCGACATTCTGTACAACCAGTTGATAAGCAAATCCGTGTCGCTCGCAAGGAAATATCCGTCGCTAAGGACGTCGCTCCTTAAGAAATAGAACACGCCGAAGTTGTTGAAGTTGCCCATAAATTGACTGATGAGAACGGGCGTCGTAGAAAAAAGAACGAACGGGAGCGTAATTTTTCTAAACTGCATCCACGCACTTGCCCCGTCTATTCTTGCCGCCTCGTACAAATCGTTATTGATATTGGACAATATACCCGATGCAAGCAACATTATCGACGGAACGGACAGCCATGCGTTTACGAACAAACCTATCCCTCTTGCCATCCACTTGGAATTGATACCCAAAAAGTCGATGATTTTGCCGCCGTTTTGGACGATAAGTTGATTTATCGGACCGCCGTTGCTGAACATATAATGAAACACAAGCAAGGATATAAATCCCGGCACGGCATAGGCAAGCACGGGGAATGCTCTCCACAACGCCTTTGGTTTTACACATTTTTTGTTGTAGAGAATCGCAAGCCCGAGTCCTAAAAAATAGTTGATAAACGTCGAAAGAAAAGCCCAGAGCAAGTTCCAACCGAGTATCTTTCCAAAAGACTGCGACAATTCACCCAAAGCCACGAGTTTTCTGAAGCTGTCAAGGCTCCAATCCACCAATTCGGGCGGCACGATTTTTCCGCCGTAGTTGGTGAATGCAATCAAAATCATAAAAATTATCGGCAAGACGTTGAATATCATCACTCCGACAATCGGAATGACGAGTGCCGCCTTATAAAAATTGCGGTTCATCAGCGACGACAAATCGTCTTTGAACGACGAAACTTTTCCTTTGAAAAGCAAGTCTTCTGCTCCGCGATGAGCGTCTTTTATGTTTGCCACATAGACGATTATGAGCGCAACAAGAGCAATCCAGGCAAATATGCCCATCAACAGCATAATTACCGAATCGTCACCCTTTATGCCGAGCCACGGATCTGCTTTTACCGTTCCCAAGGTGAAAAATCCGAACAAGTCCTTTATTCCTCTGAGAGCAAAATAAACGATAAATCCCACTTCCAACAGAATATAATATAAATCCTTTTATATATTGTCCGTTGACAATTTGCCCGGCTCCCATAAAGAACATCGACGCATACGTTGCCCTGCCCGACGTGGCAAAAAACTCTTTTAAGTTCTTTCGGGATTGTTTCGCTTTTTCGGAAACGTCCCGACGCTGCTTAGCGGCATTCTCTTTTAGGTTTTTATATCTTTCTTTCAAACTTGTCATAGTTATGCAAAGGTATGAATAGCCTTGTAAATATTCGACGATATTTCTTCGATAACGCTTTGAAGTTTTGCCGTATCGAAGGAACGCTTACCGCATCCGTCGGTTGCTATTTGTTTGAATCCCGATGAAATCGGCGTCCAGATTTGCTTGACCGCGCTGATGGACGGCATAACCTCCAAAACGCCCGAATCGAGGTTTTTGTAGGTGATTTGAGACGCTAAAGACTCTGTTTGTGCAATTACGTCGCTTCTTGCGGCAACAACGCCGAGCATATCCGCACGAGCTTTCACCATTTCGTAACCCGTTGCGAATTCGACAAACTTGACAGCCCAATCACGGTTTTTGGTATAACTGCTCACCGCATATCCGTTCACGCCGCCCATGGTTTGTTGTTCGATCCACAGATCACCGTTTTTGATATCTTGTTGAGTGGTTATATCTCCGTCCTTCGGAAGTTTCGGCAGTCCTGTAATAACGAGATTCTCTTTCGCCTTTGCGTCCGCGCTCGCCTGATCGAGTCCCTCTTTTTGATATTGAAGCGACATCTCTTTCAAGAACTGTGAAGTGATATCCGGAGTGGTTATCGTTGCAAAAATCGTTCCGTTTGCAAGCATGGGCGCGCGACCGTTTGTAAACGAATCGTCAATACACTTTTCATCCATGACGCCGGCAAGCTCCCACATAATCTTGGCACCCTTCACCGCATTGCCTTTTGCAATACCTATATCCTTGTCGTCGGTGTTGTTGTTGCCAAACACGTATGCGCCGTACGAAAGCAAGTAACCGATATTGAAATATTCGTTTCTCAGCTCGATGGCATAACCGAATTTATTGCGGTCTGCTTCGCGAATACCTTTGCTGTATCTGTACATTTCCGTCCAATATTCAACCATATCCGGCACGTCGTTGCCATTCTTATCCCATTCGGTTTTCCAGTTGTCGGGAAGCGCGTCCTTGCGATAAAACAGCAACGGTTGTTGAACGTTTATCGGCACTCCGCAATAAACCGTTTTGCCATCGTAATTATACTTAAAGGCATTCCATGCGTTTTGCGGAATTTTATCATAACAATCCATTTGCTCTATATCGAGCGGAATTATATGATGTTTTTCGACGTACGACATGAGAATATCGTTTGCCTGATACAATACGTCCGGTCCGTGTCCGTACGGTCCGTCTTTTTCAAGGTCGCTGAACTCGTCCATATTCGCATCGACGGCTTTTACTCCTTCGCTTGCATACTTTGCATTGAATGCGTCCAGCAATTCCTTGAGATATCCTTCTTTTTTTGCCGTATCGTTTTCAAGAATACGCAACACGACCTCTTTCTCATCTTTGTCATTGTTGCACGCGGCAAAGCAAAATGCTACCGTCGTCAGCACCATAACAACGACCAAAAAAATCGTCACGAGTTTTCCCTTTCTCATAATTTTTCTCCTTCTATAACAAAGGAATCGGCGTCGCCGTCCTTACTGTTATTATATTCTATCAACGGCTTTGCGCCAACCCCCTTTTTTTTGCCTCGGCGCACAATCAACCGCAAAACCTGTTCCTCGCTTGCTCGTTCAATAACCAATGCTTCGTTTTGAGAAAAAATCTTTAATTTTCCGCTCTTTATTGCAGGCTGACGTTTCAAAGCGAGCAATTCTTTGAGCGAGGTTTGAAACCTCTTTATTTCCGCATCTTCCAGTCTTGAAAAATCGAACGTTCTTCTGCAATCGGGATCATATTCGCCTTCGAGCAAAATATCCGTGCCATAGTACAAATTGAAACTTCCCGGCAAAAATATCATCGTCGCTATTGCACAAAGCAATCTGTTGCTGTCCTTTTTTATTTGTGTGTAAAATCTCGCCGTATCGTGACTATCGAGCAAATTGAACATCATGTTGTTTGTGACGTCGCTATATCTCATATAAAGCGAATTGAGCTGCTCGGCAAGTTGCTTTTCGTCTATGCTCTCATCAACCAAAAAGTCTATCATGCGCTTTGTGAGCGCATAGTTCATAATGGAATCGAACTGATCTCCTCTCAAAAAACTCTCGCTGTTATGCCAGTTTTCTCCAATTAACGCCGCGTTCGATTTTTGAGCTTTTACCGCTTCTCTCGCCTTTCTCCAAAAGCCGTGCGAAACCTCGTCGGACACGTCAAGACGCCACCCGTCCACATCGCATTCTTTCATCCAATATACCATTACGCCAATAAGATAATTTTGCACTTCCTTATTGCAAGTATTGAGTTTTGGCATATATTCACAATCTCCGAAGCACGCATAATTAGGCGGATTCTGTTCGACTTTTTCACCGTCTATGACAAACCAATCGAAGTATTTTGATTTTTTGCCGTATTTTATTACGTCTTTGAACTGCTCAAAATCCCGACTGACGTGGTTAAACACGGCGTCAAGCACGACTTTCAATCCTTTGTCATGAGCATTTGTTACCATTTTTTTCAAAGACTCTTTGTTGCCGAAAGACTCGTCTATGCAATAAAAATCTATTGTGTCATACTTGTGGTTGGATTTGCTTTTGAAAATCGGCGTAAGGTAAAGCGCCGTTGCGCCAAGTCCTTTGATATAGTCCAAATTTTCCGTTATTCCGTCAAGATTGCCCCCGAAAAACGACGTCGGAGTCGGCAAATCGCACCATTTGGCGTTAATTCTTGATTTAGCGGTATCCGTTTTGCAAAATCTATCCACAAAGATTTGATAAAACACCGCATTGTTCAGCCATTCGACGTTTTGCATCACATCGTCGTCGTTGATATAAGCAAACTGAAAGCTATTAAAATATGCTAAGTTAAAATTGTATGTGCAAACCAAGCCGTCTTCGCAAAAGTAGTACGGCTCGTTATCATATTCAAAGTAAAATACATACGCAAGCCTTGGATCCTCAAGACAAAGCGTCGCTTTGTAATAATCAAACTGCGCGTCGCTTGCAATCAATTGCATTTCTTGTTTGAATTGTTGTTGCGCAATATGATATTTTGTATTATACAAAACGGACAATTTGCAAATTTGTTCGCCCTTTGCAAAGCGAATTCTCAACACTATTGTTTTATGGTCCGTTGCGAAGCAATAATTGCTTTCGGGACGATGGTAAATTGCCTGAATGTTCATTTTCATATTGATTTTTTTCTACTAAGATTGTATAATCCGATTATTATGAGCAAGAAAGTCACAATGAGAGATATTGCAAGAGAGGCAGGCGTTTCTGTCGCTACCGTGAGTTACGTCCTTAACGACAAGGACGATTCGCGCATAAGCGAGGACACAAAACGCAAAATCTGGCAACTTGTCAATCTCTATAATTACCGCATCAACTTCTCGGCAAAATGCCTGAGCAGTGGCAACACCGACGTCGTAACGATATATATCGGCGACAACGACGCCTCTGCCTACAAAGCCGAAACGATGCTCCTCATCCAAAGACTTTCCGATAAACTTGCATCCGTCGGATATTCCTTGCAAGTTACTTTTGACAAAACTGTCAAACGTGTCACGAATTGCGACGCAATCATTTGCTACAACACCGACAACTCGTTTTTCCGTGCGCTTGGCGAGGTAAACTTTTGCCCCCTTCTCGCACTCGATACGGTCATTCCGAACGGCGATTTGTTTTATCAAATCACAACCGATTACAACGCCGTGGCACAAAAAGCGAACTCCCTTTTCGGCACAAACAACTGGACTGCCGTTGCGCTGAAACCAAACAGCGAAGAATTGAAGGAACGCATGTTGCAACAATTGAATCGCGTTCGGTTTATAGAAGACGATTCCCCCGTTTCGACAGAGTCACAAAACATTGTCGTCCTGGGCAGTATGGTATCGAAGTTTTGTCAAAAAAACGCTCATGACGTTTTGACTATTGATTCTCATTCCGATGAAAAGATTGACAAAATCGTAGAGTGTCTTGACATCGCAATCAACCGAAAAGAAGCCGTGTCAAGCGATATACGAATCTGATTTTACACCGAAATTAGGTATGCCCCTGCAACAAAACGTCGCAGGGGCATTTATTATAGTTATGCTGTTGCTTGTACTTTATAAATATCGATGATGCCCGTTTTATAGTTGTAAGTAACTCGATACTCGCCTGCTTCGGAGCAGCAAATGTTGCCCTTTCCTTCAACCGTGAATATTGCGTTTGCGTCGCCGTCCGTGCCGAGTTTATCCTTTCCAACCCAAAGGCCGCCTTCCTTCGCGCCGATATTATACACGTCCAGACCGAATTCGACATCTTTTGCAAACGTCAAAGTAATTTCATAAACTTCCTTGTTTTCGCTGTTCGCCGTCATCTTGAATTCATCTTTGAACTCGTGTACCCAGCCGTTCATCGTGCCTTTGACAAAAACGTCTTTGCCCACTTTTGCGATAGTCAAAACCTTGCTGTAAGAGTTGAACGTTATATTATAAGTTCCACTCTCGCCGACTTTGATGTTTTTGTTATCCTTGCTTACTGCCGAAAAACCTACCGAGCCGACAAGATATTCCGCATCGTATGCAAAAGCCACATTGTCCCATGTAAGTGCTTCGTCGGTTGTTTTGTGTGCGCGGACAACCAACTCATCGTCCTTGTTGAGCACAACGTTTTCCCTGGTGTAAACGTCGCCGTTTTTGATCAGTTTATAGGCAGTTTTATCTTCTGCCGCTTGATATGCGCCCCACTTTCCGCCAAGTATTGTGCCATCGATGAAGTAGTTATATTCTGTTTCGTCAGCCACGCTCTTGGTTGCGGAGATAGTTTTGTTTTCGGGATCGAGAACAAAGTCGTATATGCCTGCTTCTTTGGTTTTTATATTGCCTACAAGTTTGCCGTTTTCATCGGTTTTCCCGGTAAACAATGCGATACTTGCCTCATCAACGTTGGTAATGTTGAAATATTGGCTGTTTTCTTTGATCTCGTCGCCTTTTGTTACGGCGCCCATGAACATGAATTCTTCACCCGCTTTGAGTTGAACTTTCAACGTGTGTTTACCGTCCGCTCCCGCTACGAAACGAGTTGCCGGCGAGAAAACGTTTGCCCAGTTGGTGATTCCTGCGCCTTTGATGTAATACTTTTTCCAACGGTTTGAAATCGCCGCCGATTGTCTGGTCGATAAGATTGTTTCTATCAGCAAGATAAAGGATTTTTTGTTTAGCGCCCGTTTGCAAAAGACGATATACAATCTGAAAAGCGGTATATGTTTTACCTGTGCCGGTAGCCATAACGAGCAACAGACGATTTTTGCCTTTTGCGATTGCGTCCAACATACGATTTACGGCGTTTCTTTGGTAATATCTCGGAGGATATGTCGTTTGACTTGTATAAAACGGTTGATTGATAAAGGACAATTCCGTCTTTGACAACCCGCTGCCATCGTTTATTTCGGCATTGTATCTTGCGTATAATTCATCGGGAGTAGGAAATTCTTCAAGAGAAATTTCTCTTTCAACGCCGGTTAAAAAATCAAATTCCTGAAAACCGTCGCCGTTGGAACTGTAAGCAAATTTAACATCCAGCATTTGAGCATACAATTTTGCTTGTTGCATACCGAAAGAGATACTGTGGTTATTGTCTTTTGTTTCAACCACAGCAAGCGGGTTTGATTTGTTTATGTAGAGGATATAATCGGCTTTTTTCGGCGCTTCTCTGGAAGCGATATTACCTTTCAGATTGATTCGCCCATCGGTAATTTTTGTTTCCATTGTAATTCTATCTTTCCAGCCTTTTGCTAGAATAGCTGGCGTGATAAAATTCAATTTTATATCTTCTTCGGTCATTTGTTTTTTATCTAAAATGCTCATTTGCACCTCCTCAGATCGTTATGTTCCGATAATTTTTTGTTATCGGAAGTTTGCGGGTAAAAAAATCATCGTCTTATCGGTGTTATTGCAACAGCCTCTTTGGTTTCAATTTGTCTTTTCTTGTCATACGAATTGACTACTATAAATTCTACAAAATCGTCGATTTTAAGTAAATCGGATTTGCCAAAGAAATTTTTAAATTGAAAGTAATATGATTGATCTGCTTGTATAAAGCCGCCCCTGCCGTTAAA
>URTQ01000044.1 GCA_900550855.1 uncultured Eubacteriales bacterium | reverse complement strand
TCGTCGTGACCGTTACGGTCTTTGCGGTGCGCAAAAAGAAGACGAATACGCCAAACGATACGGAACGAACGGAAGACGCAAAATAACGACGATTCGCATAAGGCGGCAAGGCAATATAGTTTGAGGGAAGAATGAAAAAATACGATTATCTCGTAGTGGGAAGCGGACTGTTCGGCGCAGTGTTTACGCATTTTGCTTTGAAAAAGGGCAAAAGCGTTCTCGTGCTTGAAAAACGCGACCACATCGGCGGAAACGTCTACACCGAGAACGTCGAGGGCATAAACGTGCATCGTTACGGCGCGCACATTTTCCATACGTCAGACAAAGAAGTGTGGGATTTCGTCAATCGATTTGCCGAGTTCAACAACTATATAAACTCGCCGATTGCAAACTACAAAGGCGAATTGTACAATTTGCCGTTCAATATGAACACGTTCAGCAAGTTGTGGGGCGTTGTCACCCCCGACGAAGCGCGTGCCAAAATCGCCGAACAAGTGGCGAATCTCGGCATAGACGAGCCTAAAAACCTCGAAGAACAGGCGTTGAAACTCGTCGGCACGGACGTGTACGCCAAACTCGTCAAAGGCTACACCGAAAAACAATGGGGCAGAGATTGCAAAGACTTGCCTGCGTTTATAATAAAGCGTTTGCCGTGCAGATTCACCTTTGACAACAACTATTTCAACGACCGCTATCAAGGCATACCTATCGGGGGATATACGCCCATAATCGAAAAGATGCTCGCAGGCGCGGACGTAATGACGAACACGGATTATTTCGACTTTATAAAGGATAATCCGAACGTTGCAAACAAGACGGTATACACGGGTATGATAGACGAGTTTTTCGGATTCAAATTCGGCAAACTCAAATATCGCACGGTGCGCTTCGATACGAAGATTCTCGATACGCCAAACTATCAAGGCGTTGCGGTTATGAATTATACGGACAGAGAAACGCCGTACACGCGCATTATCGAACATAAGCATTTCGAGTTCGGCACGCAACAAAAAACCGTGATAAGTTACGAGTATCCGACCGAATGGCAAGAGGGTATCGAGCCTTACTATCCCGTCAACGACGAGGAAAACACCTCGCTTTACGAGCGTTACAAGCAACTTGCGAGCGAGCGTCCCGACGTAATCTTCGGTGGCAGACTGGGACAATACAAATACTACGATATGGACAAAGTCATTCGCTCGGCTTTGGACGTAGCGAAAGCAGAGATTTAATCTCGGAAATCAGGATATGACGACTTTATCGCGCTGGATTATCGGCGAGGGAAAACTTAATATGCGGCTTGAAAAGGCGGCCGTAGGTGAAGATAAAGTGACGTTGCAAAAAGGCGGCAGCGTCAGTTTCGACACATACTTTAACAGTTTTTCCGAGGCGGTTTTCAAGCAAAAGACTTCGCTCGAAAAGGCGATTGCGTTTGCCGAAGTCGAAGGCGCGGTGAGAATCGAGGTGTATTCGTCAAAACGCGGCGAAAGCGGTGTAATTGATACGCTTATTTGTCAAAAAGAGGACTTAAACGTCGAAAAACGAACGGTTGAAGTGCCGTTTGCGTTCGACGACGGAAGTTTTGCGTGGTGCAAAATCGTTGCGCTTTCCGATGCGGCAACGGTGTTTGGCGGCGGATATGCGACAGAGCAGGAAAGGCAAAGACAAGCAAATCTTGCCGTTGTGATTTGCACTTTCAAAAGAGAATCTTACGTCAAAAGCAACGTTAAGGCGTTATGCGAATTTGCAAAGCGCAACGACGAAAACGTAACGGTTTACGTCATCGACAACGGGCAGACTCTTTCGAGAGAAGACGTTGATGGCGCGGTGCTTGTACCCAACATGAATCTCGGCGGAAGCGGCGGCTTTACGAGAGGGATGATAGAGGCGCACAAGGCGGGCGTGCACACGCATTTTCTGCTTATGGACGACGACATTTCTTTCAATCCCGAAATCGTTGCGCGCACTATGCGCTTTTTGGAATATGCAACGTCCGAAAACGTTGCCGTCGGCGGCGGTATGCTTCGCGAGGACGAGCAAGAGATTCTCTACGAACTCGGCGGACGTTGGAACGGCGACAGGCTTTGCGGTTTTTACAGCGATTTGGATTTGTCCGAAAAGGAAAATTTGCTTTTCGACAAGCCCGAACGTCCCGACTATTGCGCGTGGTGGTATTGCTGTATGCCCATCGGCGTGATGGCAAGGCACGGTTTGCCGTTGCCGCTGTTCATAAAAAACGACGACGTGGAATACGGCGTGCGTTGTAAGGAACTTGATTGGACGTTCTTAAACGGCGTGGGCGTTTACCATTCGCCTTTCGCGGCAAAATACAACGCTTCGCTCGAATATTACATCAGAAGAAACGAACTTATAAGCAACTGCTACACTACAAAACGCAGCGGATTTAAGTATTTTTGGAAACTCGTGCGTTGCGTGGGGATTCAACTCGTTCAGCAAAGGTATTTTGCAATTCCGTATTCCGTGAAAGGTTACGACGATTTTCTCAAAGGCGCGGACTATCTTGCCGCTCTCGACGCCGAAAAACTCAATTCGGATTTGAGAAAGGGGATGCCGAAAGTATACTCGAAAGCCGAACTCGAAGGTATGGGTTACGACTTGACGAATATATACAAGAGCAAACCGCGCTCGGAATTTTTGCAGACTGTTACGCTCAACGGTTATCTGATTCCGAAGTTTTTGTGTTCGAAGCAGTCGCGCGAGGTCAGAATCATCGACAGCACGGATTGTCAGCCGCGTGATTTCTTCACGTCGCGCAAAACGCTTCAATACAATCCGCTTTCTCAAACGGGATTCTTCACCGAAGAAAAATTTTCGAAGGTGATAAAAGCGGGATTTATGCTCGTGGGAAAAGCATTCAAAATGTTCTTCGAATATAATAGAGCAAAAAAATCGTTCGTGAGAAAACAAAAGTATCTCACGTCGTTCGAGTTCTGGTCTAAAAAACTCGGACTCGACGATTGATTATCGAGAGGACGAAACAGTGGATACCGAAGGGAAAAAAATCAAAATAGCGCAGGTTATAGGCAACGCGAAAGTGGGTGGCGTTATAAACTGCGTTATGAATTATTTTAGGAACATCGATACGACCAAAGTTCAGTTCGATTTCTACACTTACGGTCCGTCGCCTTTCGACGACGAAATAAAAGCGCGCGGCGGCAGAGTTTTCTATTTTCCGTCCGTGTTTGCGTTTTTCAAGTGCGTGCGATTTTTGCGCAAAAGTTTTAAGCGCGAACAATACGACATAGTGCATGCGCATATGACGTCGCTGTCTTTCGTAAGTTTGCTTGCCGCAAAGCAGGCAGGCGTGAAACATCGCATTTGCCACGCCCATTCGACAACCAACAAGGAAGAAGGATTCGTGCACGTCGTCAAGTCGTGCTTGAAGCATATCTCGACGTGGTTTGCAACCGACCTTGCAGGGTGCAGTAGGCTCAGCATAGACTGGCTATACGGCAAAAAAGCCGCAAAGAACGCCTACCTTATGCGCAACGCCATAGACCTTGACAGATTCGACGTCACCGACGAGGAAAAACGGGAATTGAAAGCGCGCTACGGGCTTGAAAATTGTAAAGTTGTGGGGCATATCGGAAGATTCGAGTTCCAAAAAAACATTCCGTTTTTGGTGAAGGCGTTTGCCATTTTGTGCAAGTCGCGAGACGACGTAAGACTTATGCTGGTGGGCGGTGGCGCAGAGTTCGAAAACGTCAAAAAACTGGTTGAAACGCTCAAAATAGAAGATAAAGTGCTGTTTATGACGGAAAGGCGCGATGTGCAAGAATACTACGCGCTGTTCGACGTGTTTGCGTTGCCGTCGAGATTCGAGGGGCTTCCGCTCGTTGCGATAGAGGCGCAGGCAATGGGAATTCCGTGTCTTCTTTCCGACTGTATAACCAAAGAAGCAGACGTAACGGGGCACGTCGAATATCTGCCTATTTTAAGCGCGAATTACTGGGCGAACGAGATAAGCCGAGTTCTTGACGAAAACGTTTCCTACGACGGAAGAAAAGCGGTTGCGGACGGCGGCTACGATATCGTAGAGGAAGCCGAAAACTTGCTCGAATACTACACGGAAGTAAACGCAAAATGAACGCAAAGATTTTTGTTGTGTGTCACGACCCCAAGCAAATCGACGAAAGGATTTTTCAATATCCTTACGTTCCTATTTGCGTAGGCGCGAAAAAAGACGAGTTTTCGCCTCGCTTTTTGCGTGACGATAAGGGTGACAACATTGCGGACAAAAACGCCGTGTACAACGAAATGACCGCAGTTTACAGCGTGTATAAGCACCTTGACGAGTTCGAAGACGCCGACTTGATAGGTTTTGTGCATTACCGCAGATTTTTTGCGTTTTCACACAATGCGAAGATTTACAACGAACGTCCGAAATTTACCGACGAATTTTTCGACGAAATAAGACTCGACGAAAACAAGTTGAACGAGATTTTTGCAAAGTGCGATTTCGTCGCGCCCGTTCCTGCGTACAGAGAATCCGTCGAGGAAAATTTCAAGAAAGCGCACGGCGACGATTTGAATATAATAAACGAGATAATCGACGAGCAGTATCCCGAATTTTCCGCGGCGAAAACTGAGTATTTTGGCGGCAATAAAGCGTATTTTTTCAATATGTTCGTTTTCAAAAAAGATACGTTCAAGAGATATTGCGAGTTGATATTCCCGATTTTGTTCGAGTACGAAAAGAGAAGAAAGAACAAAGACGAGAGAATGTTCGTTTCCGAAAGACTTACGGGCGCATTTATCACCTTGCTCGAAAAAGAGGGGCAAAAGGGATGTTTTATTCCCGTAACCTGCGTTCTTAAAAAAGCGAGTTTGAAACAAAGTTTGAAAAATGCGAAAAAAAGCGGCGGAAAATCCGTTCTTTATGCGATTAAACCCGTTGTCGAACGTTTTGCGCCGAGAAGCGTTATGCTCGCGTACAGAAAAAAGAAATTCGAAAAATTTGCAGACGTGCGAACGAAATTATAAACGCAACGGCATAGGCATTAACGCAAAAGTGCCAAATTGCTTAACACGATAGTGTAAAAGTTTTAAGTACGATAGTGTAAAGCCACAAAAACGTTGCAAATCCGAACAGAAAGGAATGCAAGATTGCATAAATCAACTAGCATAAATTCGTAAAAATAAAAACTGCCGTTCGGCAGTTTTTTGAGTTATTATTGCTTTTTTCGTTATTGTTTCTTTTGCGCTTGCTCTGCAAGGGCGCAGTCCTTTTGATAGGCGTCGACGACTTCTTTTGCCGTGCCGTATTGAACAACGTTTCCGTCTTTGAGATAGATTGCGTTTTGGCAAAGTCTGAGAATCTGCGATGCACTGTGCGATACGACGATAAAAGTTGTGCCGTTTTTTCTCAATTCGTCGATTTTTTCGGCGCATTTCTTTTGGAAGACCGCGTCACCGACTGCAAGAATCTCGTCGATAAGCAAAACGTCGGGATTTACGTCAACCGCGATTGCGAATCCGAGCCTTGAAATCATACCTTGCGAGTAGTTTTTGAGGGGGACGTTCATAAACTTTTCAAGTTCGGCAAATTCGACGATGCTGTCGTATTTTTTCTTCATCTCACGTCTTGAAAAGCCGAGCATCGCGCCGTTGAGGAACACGTTTTCTTTTCCCGTTGCGTTGTAGTCGAAACCTGCGCCGAGTTTCAAGAGGGGAACGATGTTGCCTCTCGTTTTGACGTAGCCGGCGGTCGGTTCGATTATGCCCGATATGATTTTTAGAAGGGTGGATTTGCCTGCGCCGTTTCTGCCGATAAGACCTATGCTTTCGCCTCTGCGGACTTGGAACGTGACGTTTTTGAGCGCAACGAAACTCGTGTAGTGAAGTTGTCCTTTCACGAGTTTGATGCAAAATTCTTTTAGATTGTCTATGCGTTCGGACGGAATTTTGAATTTCATTCCGACGTGGTTTACGTCAAGCAAAATGTCTTGGTCCGTGTCGAAATCGCCGAGATGCTCGAAAGCGTCCGGCTTGATTTGCGACGTATCGGCGTCTTGCGTTGTCAAAGTCGCTTGATTGGTGTTTTGCTCTTTTATTTCTTCCATATTCGTCAAATGTACAACAAAAGTCTTTTTCTCGATAGTCTGAAAATCAAATATCCGAGTCCCAAACAACCGAGACCTACGCCGTAGCAAATCAAGAACTCTTTTCCGCTCGGAATCGTGCCGTTGACGAGATCTCTGAAACTTTGCAAATAGTGAAGCATAGGATTGAAACTCATTGCGGTCAAATAACCTTTGCCGAGATTCATTTTATCAAGTGAATAGAAAACGGGGGTTGAATACATCCACAACGTCAAAAATACGCCGTAAAGATGTTTAATATCTCTGAATCTGACGTACACGACCGAAAGGACAAACGATATGCCTGCCGAGAAAAACAAAATCGCAGGCAACCAAGCGAAGATTATCAAAATCATCGTCCAGTGGAACATAACGCCTACGCTCATTCTTACGAGCATAACGATGACGAGCGCGACGAGAGAGAATCCAAAGTTTACCGTTGACGAAAGTACGTTGGATATGGGGAAGACAGCATACGGAATTCTCGTTTTCGTGAGCAAATCGTAATTGTTTACCATACAGGTCAGCGAAGAAGTGGTCGCCGAGCGCATAAGGGAAAAGACGATGTTGCCCGAAAGGACGTATACGGGATAGTCCATACTGATGTCGTTTTTGAAGAAATTACCGAAAACAAAAGCCATAACGAGCATATTGAGAAGCGGATTCAAAACCGTCCACAAAATGCCGAGAACAGAACGTCTATATTGATTTTTGATGTTTTTCCCGACCAAAGAGCCCAAAACCACCATTGATTTTTTGAACTGTAACTCGTTTGCACGCACTCTTTTTTTGGGAAGTTTAAGTTGTTTTGTCATTCGCTTTGATTGTGGTCAAAATAAAAATCTTTTATCACTTTCGACCGCAATTATATCAATTATACACCAAAACGATTTGCAAGTCAACAGCAAGAGTAATGGCGGCAATCCTTAAAGGAAGCGGTCAATTTGCGTTGTTGGCTTCGTAAAGGTCGTTAAGGTCGGATTTGCTTAAAATGGTTATGGGTCTTGAAAAACAGGTTATGCCGAGATTTACGTCGCCGCCGAAAACCTTTTTTTCGCCGTCCATATCGAAATCGACGTCCTTATCGAGCGAAATCGTCAATTCGTCGAAAGGTCTGAATTCCATATTTTTTGAATGATACGGCTTGCCAAAACCGATAAAAAACGCTCTAAACAACGGGAAGAAGATTTTGATTTTGCCGAATATGCCGTTGGTTTTTGGCGCTTTTATGGTCAAAAGGTGCATAATGCCGTCGTCCGCTTGGAAAAGTCGGTTGAATCTGAAACCGAAGCAGCGCGGCGAATCGATTGCCATAACGAGCGAGTATTCGCCCTCGTCATGATAATCGCTTGCCGAAATTTTGGCGTTTATGCGGTGAATTTTGTATTCTTTCACGACTTGCGCGATGTACGCAAGTGCCTTGTATTTACGTTTTTTCTTGTCGTTTACGCAATAACCGATGGGGGTGAAGATGCCTGCCGCCATAACGTATGAAAAATACAAATCGTTTGCAAAGCAGATGTCTTTTAGGAAATGATTGTTTTTGATTCCGCCGTTATAAAACTCGTTGAGAGTGCCGTACGGCATATAAATTATCTCTACGTCGTCGCGAATTTTGGAATTGAGGATACCGTTGAGCGTGCCGTCGCCGCCGCAAACGACGATTCTGTCGTACTCGGAAAAATCTTCGAGTTTCTGCTTTTCGACGATGTAGTAGCAATCAACGGCGTATCCCGCGCCGAGAGCGGTTTTCAAAGTGCGTTCGTCCGCTCTGTTGCCGTTGCCGGACAACTTGTTTATGACGATTACGCATCTTTTGATGTGCGACCCTTTCTTCTTTCTCATAAAAACAACTATAATACATTTTGTAACGTTTTGCAATATAATCGTGTTGTTTTGTCAATCGTTTTTTAAGAGATTTTAAGAAATTTTCTAAATAATTTTTATTTTCGGGGTTTTGACGCCCTAAAATAGGCAAAATAAGGGGGTTGCCGTCGTGTTGTGCGGCAATCCCCGTTGTTTTAACTTGTAAAAGGGCATAAGAAAACAACCGCGGCGATAATAGACGCGGCGCGTCGGCGGTGTTAAGTTTCGTTAGGCGGCTTTTTTCTTTAAGAATTTTACGCGATAACCCGCGTCGAGGGTTGCTGTCTTTAATAGTTCGAGCAATTCGGTGCGTTTTTGAAGTGGCGTTATCCACGACCGCCGCCCGTTTTTATCCCGTAAAGACGAGTGCGGGCAATTATTATATCGAACGAGCCACGACTGCATTTTGTCGCGTAGTTCGTCGAACGTCTTAAATTGTAAATGATTATAAAAATTTTCTTGATCGGTGCGGTGCGAACGTTCGACCTTGCCGTTGTGGCGCGGCGTGTAAACTCGTATCAATTTGTGTTTGATTTTTAGTTTGTTTAATAGAATATCGACGGCGTGGACTTTGCCTTCGCCCGTTCCTTTCGGGTTTGTAAATTCCGTGCCGTTGTCCGTTTGAATAACAGCGGGCAAATATCCGAAGTAAATTATAGCGCGTTTTATAAAATCGACGGTCGAGTATCCGCTTTTTTCTTTGTACGGATAGATAAACCGCTCCCGCGTCGCCTCGTCAATCATTGTATATTGATAGAAACGTTCTTTTCGACACTCGCCGCAATTACATTCGAGCGGAACGTATTTTACGTCCATTTGCATTTTAACGCCGAGCATTTCGGGCGTGTCGTAGCGTTGCGCTACATACGGGTTAATTTCTTTTACGGGGCGTATTTTGTGTTTCATTAAAAATCGATAAAACCCGCCGTACGTCCGATTGTAGCCGTATTCGGTGCGGAGTATGCCCAACGCCTCGGCGTAACTAATATCGGGGTGTGATTTGAATACTTCGGCAATTTGTGCCGTTTCTTCGGGTGTGTGTGCTTTCGGGTGTGGAGTATGCGGGCGGCTTGATTTGTTTTGTAAACTTTCTTTCGAGCCGTCGTATGCCCGCCGCCACCGATAAAGACTTTGTATCGTGCATTTTGTACGCTTTGCGACTAAAAATATATCGACTTTATCAACAAGCCACATTTTCAACGCTTTTTCTTTTTCGTGCGCCGTGTATTTTATTCCCTTCATTTTTTACCTCCTTACATAGTAAAAGCGGGCTACCGTTCGGCAACCCGCTTTTTGCGCCTTTCTTACTTGTTTTTGTCTTTCAAAACGCCCGCCGCCCAACGTAAGAATTGTGCTTTGTTCATACCGCTATTTTTGATTATTGCGTCAATTTCCGCCGCCTCGTCGGGTTTTAACCACGTTGTCCATTTTATGGAGTCGTTTTTGTGCGTTTCCCGATAGCGTTTATCGGCGGCTTTTTGCGCCTCGCTCCGTGCCATAATATACCCCCGTTAAAACAAGTCATTTTCGGCGACAAACGTTTTTAAGTCGTCGAAAGTAGGGCAATCGGCTTTTGTAATTTTTGCCGATACGGTTACGTTGTCTTTATCGGTCGATACCGTCCACGTTTTAGACTGTTCCGTTACCTTGTAAATTTTCCCGTCTTTTTCGATTTTCATTTTACACCTCCGATTTTTCGATTTTGATTATTTTTTCCACCTTACAACCGCAAAGAGCGCAAGTGCGTTTTACGGCGGTAACGGCGGATTGTTCCGTCGTTTTTGCATTTCCGCACGGGTTAAACGTGTATGACCCGTCGGCGTTTTGATTTTCGATTTGATTTGTCCTACCGCTTAAAATGACGGTTATTTTATACGGTCTTTTTTCTTGATTTTTCATTTTGTGCCTCCTGTTGCGGTTGTTTCGATTTGACAAAACTAAAATAATGTGTTACAATAGGTCTTACGAGGGGCGGTTGCCCGCCCGCTCTGCCTATCGCCGTTTTATTCGGCTTTGGTGTTTGCCTTGCTTGCCTTCGGCTTTTTAAGGGTTATCGTAACTTTGACTCTTTCGACGGTGTCGTTACTTTCAACCGCTTTTGCCAAGTCTTGCAAGGCTTTTGCTATGTTTTCCATATCCGCGACCTCCTTTTTAGATTTTCAAAGGTTTTTGTTTCCCTCAACCTTTGTAATTATATTATATCATATCCCCCGCGATATGTCAACACTTTTTAACGTATTTTCTAAAAAAATTTTTATTTTTTTGAGAAAAAACGCCTTCCGTT
>URTQ01000043.1 GCA_900550855.1 uncultured Eubacteriales bacterium | reverse complement strand
CGCGTCAGCGTCATGTCGCTAGGCCTTTTGAAGACACGAAAGCGTGACGCTTTTTTGTTGGAAAGGCACTCAAAGAGGCATCGGAAAACTTATGAAAACCATGAAAGACACAAGCGTTTTGAAAGAGTTTGCAAAATACGTTTCTGCAAACGTCATAGCAATGATCGGACTCAGTTGCTATATTTTGGCGGACACGTTTTTCATTTCTCTCAAAATGGGTCAAACGGGACTTGCCGCGCTCAATCTGTCAAGTCCGTCTTTCAACATAGTTTTTTCAATCGGAATGATGTTTGCAGTCGGTGGCGGAACGAGGTTTGCGATACTGAAAGGCTCTAAAAGCGACGACGAAGCAAACAAAGTGTTCACTCACACCATTCTTATCGTTGCGCTGTTTGCGATGATTTTCGTATTTTTGGGCATATTCGCGTCCCGCCCCATAGCGCAATTACTCGGCGCGGAAGGCGACACGCTCGAATACAGCAACACGTACGTGCAAATCATACTTTGCTTTGCGCCCTTCTTTATGTTCAGCAACATGTTTCAGAACTTCATTCGCAACGACGGCGCGCCGAGACTTGCAATGATTGCTTCCCTTTCGGGAAACCTGTTCAACATCGTATTCGACTACATTCTCGTGTTCCCCTGCAACCTCGATATGCTCGGCGCGGCTCTCGCAACAGGATTTTCGCCCATCGTGAGCATACTCATTCTGTCCTTGCATTTCATACGCAAAAAGAACACTTTTCACCTCAAAAAAACCAAACTTTCCATACGGACGTACGGCAGAATCTGCTCGCTCGGACTTGCGCCGTTTATCACCGAAATTTCGTTTGCGACCGTTCTTACGGTTTTCAACGGTCTGTTCAAGAAACTCGGCGGCGACACCGCGATTGCGGCTTACACAATCGTCATAAACGTTTTCTACGTCACAAATTCCATATTCAACGGCGTTGCAAACGGCACGCAACCTATGATAAGTTTCAGTTACGGCGAAAGCGACCACCAAAAGATACGCCGTATTCTCAAATACGCCCTCGTCACCGTTTCGTCGATAGCGATATTGATGTACGTCACGATTTTCTTCGGCGCGGACGGAATCGCAAGAGTATTCAACTCGCAAGGCGTGGAAGCGTTGCAAGAAGCCGCAACGCGCGGTATGCGTTTGTTCTTCATATCCTCGCTGTTTTCGGGATTCAACCTGCTGTTTTCCTACTACTTCTCGGCGTCGAATCGCGGCGGATATGCGCAGTTGATAACCCTGCTTCGCGGACTCGTGACGATAATCCCCATTGCGTACTTGTTTGCGTATCTTTGGAAAATGGCAGGACTTTGGCTCGCCACCCCTGCGGCGGAACTGCTGACTCTTTGCGTAACGCTGTGCATATTCTTCCTCACCCGCGCAAAGAAAGAGGAACTTATCCCCTGCCCCGAATACCGAAAAGAAACCTGAAAACGACCCTAAACCGCATATAAAAAAGCACGGCATTGCCGTGCTTTTCGTTTTATTGCTTTTTCTTGAATTTCGTTTTGCCTTGCAGCGTTGCTCTTATTCTTCTTTTTCTCGTTTCTACTGCTTCTTTGTACGTTTGAGAATTATTCTC
Organism: uncultured Eubacteriales bacterium; assembly: GCA_900550855.1. GTDB lineage: Bacteria > Bacillota > Clostridia > Christensenellales > CAG-917 > CAG-475. The sequence goes on along the minus strand of URTQ01000043.1, from coordinate 8,926 downwards.
GGTTGAGTTATCAAGCGCAGAGATTTCGCCGCCGCCATAACCGAATTTTCTCAAAAGACCGTTGATTTTTTGCTTTCTTTCAAGCGAATCGTACGTTGCGACCAATCCGATAGAGAAAATCACCATACACGCAAGACCGCTGCCTATTGATTGTCTATATTGATACAAGTCGTTTTTATACATATAATCGTTGACGTATGCGGCAATCGTAACGCAAAGCGCAAACAAGAAAAGCACCGCTATCAACAGCATAACCATTGCAACGTACGAGTACCTTTTCAACTTGTAGGACGGATAAAGCATTGCAAAGACGATAAAACCGCAAAGCAACAACACAATCGTGATTATACTGCTTCCGACAGACAATGTTTTCAACCCGCCTTTTGTCAAGTTATTATCTTTAAGTTGTCTATACAGCACGGAACGAACCATTGCTTCACTGCCTGCATTTGTCTCTATATAGAACTGTCTAATATCTTCATCTGCCCATACGACGTCTAAATGATAAGCCCAGCCGTACGCATCGTCTACACTCGTGAAAATCCGTTTCGTTTTTCGTTCTATTACATATAAATACTTTCTGCCGTCGTCGTCCTTTTTGTAGGAATAAGATTCAAACAGCGCGGAAAAACAACATCCCACAATCAATATAACAAGCGCAACGACAACCGTTGACATAATTTTTTGTCTTATATCGCTTTTTTGTTTCGATTCGAGCCACATTTTTGCAAGAAGAAACGCTATGCAACCGCACTCTATCGTCAAACGCAGTATAAGACATATCGCATAATTGCCAATAAAAACGTTCGTTATAAGAGCAAGAGATATAAAAAGCAAAATCGGCGCAAGATAAAAGTAGTTTCCGAAACGTTTTGCTTTTACGCTTCCCTTTCCCGTGATTTCTTTCACAAAAACGAGCAGTTCAATGAGCGAAAACGCAAACATCGCGCAACTTACCGCAATATATGCCAAAGACAATATACCGGAATTTAACAATCCCCATCTGCTCGCACTCGTCCATTCGGATTGTGAATAAGAGTATACATACCACGCCATTTTGCTACTGTGATTCAACACCGCATTGCCTATCGTTTCCTTTCTTACGTCGCGAGTATTTAATAGGTATGCTCTTTGAGCAAGTTTTTCATCTGCTTTTCTAGCATTTTCATACAACCTATGCAATTCTGCGCTATCGTCATTTGAGTTGTAGTTGCAAAACGATGCGCAAGTAAGCACAAACAAATCCACACCCGAAAAACCCGTTTCTATTGCGTCGTATTCCGTTCCAAAAAATGAACTCACGTTGACAACTGGACAAAACGACAATATAAAAAGCAACGTGCAGATTGCAAGACTGATTGATTTTTTTATCAATTCAATCTTTTGCTTGCGCGTCAAGTTGCGTTTGGATTTTTTATTCTCTTTGGATTTTTCGCAATTTATCGAAGTGAAATCGTCGGCGCAATCGGAACTCGAATCTTTCAAAACATCAGGATCGCAAGATACGTCATCGCCTTCTTTATATGCGAGAGATACGCCGCAATACGGACAAAATTCAACCGTATCTTCAACGGATTTTCCGCAATTTCTGCAAATACGCAAATCTTCCATAACTATTCCTCTCTTTTATATATACATTATACATTTGTATGAGAACTATGTCAATATACAAGCACGGAACACCCATAAGCAAAGAGGTGAATTGCCAAAGAGCAAATGGCAAGAGTCAAGGAAGACGAGTACGCGTAGCGCAGTGTTATCTCTTGTAAAACGTTGACCAAGCACGAAGCAAGGCGCACAAGTCGCGGAAGGCGAGAACGAGGCGCGGAACGTTTGCAAAGAGATAAGTCAGGCGCAAAGCAAACGCCGAAAATCGCGAAAAGTGAGCACGCGTAGCGCAGCGTACACGGAAGTACACGAGCAACACGCGCGCAACTTGACAAAGAAAAAGCCGAAGTTGTGCTTTGTTTGTGCGTACTAAACTATCTTACAAAGAGATGAATTGCCAAAGAGCAAATGGCAAGAGTCAAGAAAGACGAGTACGCGTAGCGCAGTGTACACGAACGTACACGAGCAACACGCACGCAGTCTGACGTAGAAAAAAAGCACGGCATTGCCGTGCTTTTGTTGTTGCCATTTGAATTTGGCAAGTTATCTCTTTGAGAATTGAGGTGCTTTACGAGCCTTGTGCAAACCGTATTTCTTACGCTCTTTCGCACGCGGGTCACGAGTGAGGTAACCTTCTTTTTTGAGGATTGCTCTGTATGCTTCGCTGTCTGCGACGCAGAGCGCTCTCGCAATACCGTGACGGATTGCGCCTGCTTGACCGGTGTAACCGCCGCCGTACACGTTGACGTAAACGTCGAACTTGTCGGTCGTGCCTGTTGCAACGAGGGGTTGATTGACGATGAGTTTCATCGTGTCAAGAGGGAAATACTCGTCGAGAGTACGTTTGTTGATGACGATGCTGCCTTCGCCGCCGGGGATAAGACGAACTCTTGCGATTGCCGTCTTTCTTCTGCCAGTGCCGAGATATTGAACTTTCTTGGTTTTCTTAGTAGCCATATTTCACCTCTCAATCAGTTGAGTTTCAACTCAACGGGGCATTGTGCCTGATGATCGTGCTCTGCACCGACGTAAACGCGGAGTTTTTTGAGCATCTTTGCGCCGAGAGTATTCTTGGGAAGCATACCCTTGACTGCCTTGTACACGACGAATTCGGGTTTTTCAGCCATCAATTTCTTGTACTGAATTTCCTTCAAGCCGCCGATGTAACCGGTGTGATAACGATAGTATTTGTCTTCGAGTTTTTTGCCTGTGAGAACGACCTTTTCGCAGTTGATGATTATAACGTGGTCGCCGCAGTCGACGTTGGGTGTATATTCGGGTTTGTTCTTACCTTTAAGGATAGAAGCAACCTGAGATGCAAGGCGGCCGAGAACCATATCGGTTGCATCGACAACGTACCACTTGCTTTCAACTTCGCCGGGCTTTGCCATATAAGACTTATTGTTTTTTGCCATTGTTGACAAATCCTTAGCCATTGTGCTAACCTCCAAAATTTGTTTTCGCAAGAGCAAGGCTTAGATCGGAGGGGCTAGTTCTTCTCGCGCCATACGTCTTTCAAAAATATGCTTGATAATAATATTAAATATAACAAAATAAGTCAAGCGTTTTTGTCAAAAAACGGATATTTTTTGCAAACGCCTTTCGTTATTTCCGTTATTAGCATTTTTACCGCACGTTTTCAATACCCGTTAAGAGCGTAATCAGCGTGCGTTTTCGATGCGGATTTTCATAGGCTTGCAAGGCATATTTTCAAGCGATTTCAAATCCGATTGCTGTCCGTTAAACTCGACATTCGCTTCTTCGATATTTGCAAAAGACACGGTTAGACGTTCGGTTTTTGCGTTTTCGGGAATGATTATCACATCGTACCCGTTCTCGTCCTTTTTCATTGCGACGGATATTTTGCCTTGCTCGTCGAACATTGTATAAACGTTGTTTCCGAGATAAATTTTGAGTTCTATATCCTTAAACTCGGTCGAGTTCTTGTCTTGATTGAGCAAAGGTATAATCGCGCCCTCTTTGACGAACACGGGGTATCTGTCGAGCGGATATTCCCTTTGATATTCCTTTCCGCCCTCGAATTTTTCGCCCGTGAAGAAATCGAACCATACGCCGCTCGGAAGCCAAAGCTTTTGCTTCGTCACGCCGTTTTTGCCCTTGTGCGTGACGGGGCAAACGTACATTTGCGCGCCGAAATAGTATTGATTGCGCCACTTTTTGTCGTATGCGCGGCTATCTTGCGAATAGTAATACGTCGGGCATACGAGCGGAACGCCTTCCGTCGCCGTTCTTACGTTCGCCGTGTACAAATACGGCAAAAGTCTGTGGCGCAAGCGCAAAAAGTCCTCTGCAATCGTTTCGACCTGCGCGTAATTCCACGGCTCTTTGCTCATCGCCTTGTTGTTGGAATGCAGGCGGTTTATCGGCGAGAATACGCCGTATTGCAACCATCTCAAATACAGTTCGTTGTCGCCCTTGCCGAAAAGGTGTCCGCCTATGTCGTGCGACCACCAAGTGTAGCCTGCGTTGGAAGCGAGCGCGGTGAAATAGGGTTGGAATTTCAGACTGTTCCAGCACACTACCGTGTCCCCCGAAAATCCGAGCGGATAGCGGTGCGAGCCGAGCCCTGCGTATCTCGAAAGAATCACGCTGCCCTTTCCGTCGCGATTGATGTCGAGAGTGTGATAGTGGTTGAGAAGCCAAAGCGGATCGAGATTTTTCATCTTCGACTTCGTGCCTTGTTGCCAGTCAATCCACCAAAAATCAACGCCCATCTTTTCGTACGGATGGTGCAAAATATCGAAGTACGCGTTGCGGAATTTCTCGTCGGTGAGGTCAAATTCGAGCGTGCGCTTGGTTTGCGGGTCTACGCCGAGCGCGCGACACATTTTGGGGTATTGTTCCTCGAAATAGCGAACGCCGTCGCGGGGGTGCAAGTTCATCGTGACCGCAAGATTGCGACCTTTGAGGTTTTGCAAAAATCCCTCGGGGTCGGGGAACAATTCCTTTTCAAACGTATATCCCGTCCACCCTGCGCCTTGAAACGATTTGTATTCGGCGTCCTTTGGCACGTTGTTTACGATATGCCAGTCCATATCTATCGTGGCGACGGTGAGAGGCACGTTCTTTTGCTCGAATTTGTCCATAAGTTCGAGATACTCTTTGTCGGTGTAGGCGTGATAGCGCGACCACCAGTTGCCGAGAACGTATTTGGGAAGAACGGGCGTGAATCCCGAAAGAGAATAAAACTCTTTGAGTCCGCCGAGGTAGTCCCTTCCGAACGCGAAAACGTACTTGTCTTTCGTTGCCGCAGGACGAGGCGAAACGCTGCCGTCAACGTTGAGAATAACCGACGACGAATCGTCTATTTCGCTCACGCCGTTCAATGCGAATATACCTTTTCTGATATGCGCAATGCAAAAATGGTCTTTCTTTTCGCCTCTGCCTTTCCAACCGCCCAGCACGCCGAACGTGCCGTCCAACGTCCTCGCCGTGCCGCCGAGATTGAACGCGTTCGAGGGCGTCGCGCTCTCGCCGTTTTTGAAAGTGACGGACGTCGAAAGCGTCTTTGTGTTTACGTTAAAAAAGCACGTTTCCGTTTCAATCGACACTTCATTGCCATTTTTTGCATACTTAAACTGCGGATTTGCGTAATCCCTGCAAAATGCGAACTGCGTGCGATTGTCCGTAAAACTACCCTTTTCTATGCGCAACGTTCTTGGCGAAAGCACGCTTATGCGCACGTCGCCGACGATAATCGTATTCTCTTTTTTGCACGGTGCGAGTTCTTGCGAAAACCTCATATTCCCTCCGTCCTGCTCTCGTAGAGCGAACTATATTATTCTTCTAAAATATGATAACAAGCAAGCGGCGAAGTGTCAATACGCAATGCTAATTTATGCGTTGTTTTTACGCCGTTTTTGCGACGTTTTTTTGTATTATTTTGTATCGTTTTTATATCGTTTTTGCGGGTTTATTACGGCGATTAATATGCGTTATTAATCGCTTGCAGTCGTTCTATACGTCGGTTATATATAAACGAATTGCCTAAAAAGCACCTTGTATGGCGGCGTTGCATATACATATGATATGTGCGGAATTATAGGCTACGTCGGCTTTCAAAGTGCCGAAAAAATCGTGCTTGACGGATTGAAAACTCTTGAATATCGAGGCTATGACAGCGCGGGTATCGCCGTTTCGGGCGAGAGAATCAAGGTGTTCAAAGCCGTCGGGCGCGTTGAATTGCTCGAAAAGAAAGTCCCCGCCCTTTCCGCGCAAGTGGGAATCGGGCATACGAGGTGGGCAACTCACGGCAAGGTGTGCGAGAAAAACGCACACCCGCATTTGTCTTTCGACGGTAAAATCGCCGTTGCGCACAACGGCGTGATAAGCAACGCCGAAGAACTCAAAGCCGAGTTGTCCGCAAAAGGAATAGCGTTTTCGTCGGATACGGACAGCGAAATTATCGCGCATATGCTCGCGCTCGAAACTTGCGATATGACGGTGGCAATCGAAAACGTCGGAAAACGCCTTAGAGGCGCAACGACGTTTCTTGCCATAAAAGAGGGCGAGCGCGCGATTTATATAAGACGGTGCGGCGCGTCGCTTGCCGTCGGACTCGGAAAAGGCGAAAACTTCGTTGCAAGCGATACTCTCGCGCTTGGCAAATACACGCAGAATATCGTGGTTTTGAGCGACGGCGAATGTGCCAAAATCACTGCCGATTCCGCAGAGTTTTTCAAGGACGGCGAAAAACAAATCAAAAAGCCTATCAAAGTTAAGCGCACCGCCCCGAAAGAATGTTCTTGTCATATGCGCTCGGAAATCGACGAAATTCCGCGCGCGCTCGTCAAAACGTTCAGAAGCATTGTCAAGAACGTTGACGAAAAATTGATAAACGACTTGAAAAACGCCGAAAAAATCGTGTTTTGCGGTTGCGGCACGGCGTACCACGCCGGCTTGTACGGGAAAGACGTTTTCGAGCGGCTTTTGGGGATTCCGTGCGTATGCGAAGTGGCAAGCGAGTTTTCGGGCGTAAGGTTTTTAACGAAGAACACAGTCGGCATTTTTATAACGCAAAGCGGCGAAACGGCGGACACCGTTCTCGCGCTCAAACGGTGCAAAGAGTTTGGCGCAAAAACGGTTGCGCTGACAAACGTCGAGGCAAGCAGCATAACGTTCGAAGCGGACAAAACGCTCTATCTCAACGCAGGCGCGGAAGTTGCGGTTGCGGCGACGAAATCCTACGTTTGCCAACTGCTTGCGCTGTACGTCATTGCAAAAATCTGCGTCGGTCAAACGCCATCAAAAAGCGAAATATCCGCGCTCGTGCAAGACGTTCGCATTGCGAGCGCGCAGTCGCTGTACGAAGAAAAAATCAAGAAAGCGAATCTGTTTTTCATCGGCAAAGGACTCGACTTCGTGACGGCGAGAGAGGGCGCGTTGAAGTTTAAGGAAATCACCTACAAAATGACGGACGCATATCAGTCGGGCGAACTTAAACACGGCACGATTGCCCTCATAGATTCAAAGAGCGTAATCACCGTGATTGCGACGAACGAGCAAGACAAAGAGCGCACGGCGGCAAGCGTGAGCGAATTGAAATCGAGGGGCGCGTACGTCATTGCGCTCACGTCGATAGGCGACGTAGGCGCAAGCAAAACGTTCGTTTTGCCCGATTGCAAGGACGAATTACTGTACCCGATTTTGTCGGTCATTCCCCTTCAATCGCTTGCGCTTACGACCTCGCTTTGTATGGGACTCAACCCCGACAAGCCGAGAAATCTCGCAAAGAGCGTAACCGTAATATAATAAAAACATAGGCGCAACGTAGACAAAATAAGGCAATATATTTACAGAAAAAAGCGACTAATAATGTTAATGTTTTATGTTGCACAACATGCAAAAAACGGCACTTTATGCGCCGATTTTGCATGTATAAACATCGGTTATTGCATTATAAATTCAGATTTTTGTCGAGCCACTCTGCGACCTTCCCGCAATCCTCGTTAAGCAAAATATCCGCTTGCGCATCGAAATAAGTGCTTGACTTGTTTATCACCGCCGTGACGTCGCCCGTAAAATATCCGACAAGTCCCGCGGCAGGATAAACGACCAAAGACGTGCCGACGACAACGAGCATATCCGCTCGCTGAATTGCTCTGATTGCGCCGCGCAAAACTCGCTCGTCAAGGTTCTCGCCGTACAAGACCACTTCGGGTTTTATTATGCCGCCGCACTCGTCGCAATGCGGCACGCCCTCGTGCGATACTATATAATCCAAACCGAAAAACTTGTGGCAACGCTCGCACCTGTTTCGCTCAATCGAGCCGTGCAATTCAAACACCTTTTCACTGCCTGCCGCTTGGTGCAAGCCGTCGATGTTTTGCGTGACTATACCCTCGATTCTGCCTTCCTTTTCAAGCCTTGCCAAAAGCAAGTGCATTGCGTTTGGCTTTGCGTTTTCGTATATCATTTTGCTCTTGTAAAAGTCGTAAAACTCTTTGGGGTGCGAGATGAAAAAGTTGTGCGAAATTACGGTTTCGGCAGAATAGTTGCCAAACGGCGTGGAATACAATCCGTGCGCACTGCGAAAGTCGGGTATGCCGCTCGGAACGGACGCGCCCGCCCCCGTCAGCACGACTATGCGCCGAGATTTTTCGATTGCCGCTTTTAAATCGCTTAACGCGGCGAACGTTCTGTCGCTAAACTCGTTTACCATATGCTTTCACCTTCTACGTCTAAATTATATCACTTGAAAAACGGCAATACAAGTGGTATAATTTCTTAATTGCGAGGTGAGTTTATGTTCAACAAAGATATGTACGCGCTCGGAAGCAAACGCTCGTCGATAAGAGAGTTGTTCGAATACGGCAAACAATGCGCCGAAAAGGTCGGAAAGGAAAACGTGTTCGACTTTTCGCTGGGCAATCCCAACACGCCGTCCCCCGACTGCGTGAAAGAGGCGATTATGTCGCTTGCAGACGAAAATCCCGTTGCGCTTCACGGCTACACGTCGGCGCAAGGCGGCAAAGGCGTGAGAGAGGCGATTGCAAACAATATACGTCGTCGTTTCGGCGTGGACGTAAACGCGGATTATATCTATATGACTTGCGGCGCGGCGGCTTCCCTCTGCATAACCCTTCGCGCACTCAACGAACGTTGCGACGAATTTGTCGTACTCGCCCCGTACTTTCCCGAATACGAAGTTTTCATAAAAGCGGCAGGCGGCACGCCTATCGTCGTGCCATTTGACGAAAAAGACTTCACCCCGAATCTCACCGCTCTCGAAAACGCGATAACCGAGAGAACGAAAGCGATTATCGTCAATTCGCCCAACAATCCGAGCGGCGTCGTG
>URTQ01000042.1 GCA_900550855.1 uncultured Eubacteriales bacterium | reverse complement strand
TATTGCAACGCCGTTTTTGATAATTATATTTTCACACTAACAAATTCTTGTATTTTTGTCCGATAAAAAATCTTTGACGTTCTTTCGACATTTTCTCTTGTAAATATCCTTATATTGTGGTATAATCTTGATACTAATATTATATATTATCGGGAAGGTTTACCTTGACAGATACAAGACAAGCAAAAGCAAACAGAGGCAACAGAATCGCGGCAGGGGTGCTTATCATACTCGTGTCGTTGTTTTGCTTCCTTTCATTAGTCGGCGCGTTGGGCGGCGTGGGAAGAATGGTGTATTCTTTCCTATGCGGATTTTTCGGTCTTGCCGCTTATGCCTATTCGCTTATGGCTCTCATCATCGGCATTGCCGTCACTTTCAACGTACGCCCAAAAATGCGCGTTTCCAAAGCGTTGACTTATTTCGGTTTGCTTATACTCGGCATTTTCGCACTTCACATTTACACATCGAGCACACACATCGTCGGCGCAAGTTACGCTGATTACCTTCTTGCGTGCTATAACGGCACAAACACCGCGGGCGGTATGCTTTTAGGTTTGGCGGCGTATCCGCTTATGAAAGTCATAACGTCGGTGGGCGCGCTTATCGCGGCTTGCGTGGCGTTTTTCGTGCTTGCGTTTTTTGCGATTTATCCCTCTATCAAACGCAACGTCACCTATACCGTCGCAACAAAAGGCGAGCGCGAGCGCAGAATGAAAGAACCCGAGCAAAAACGCTCTCTTTTCTCTAAATCCCAAAAGACGACTGCCGTTCAATCGCCGCTCGTCGAGGCGCAAGACGCACCCACGATTACCGATTTCAATTCGGCAAGCAGCGGAAGAGGACTTTACGTCGTGGACGTTCCGGGCGACCCGCTTCAACGCAAAGTGAACAAAAAGGCACTCGGCGCAGAAGGGTACAGTCCGCTCGATTCATTCAATCCGCTTTATCCCAACGCGCAAGGCACGGTAGAGGACGAAGCGAAACGTCCGACGTACGCGCAAGGCGAGGACAGATTCTCGGCAAGAGGCATAGCAAAAGATATTCTTTTCGGCGCAGGTCCGAACAAGGACAATCTTGCGAGATTCGACACTTTGAAAGACCCGAGTAACGCGCTCTCGAACGTCAGCGCGCCGTATAGCGCGGTTAAAAGAAACGAACTTAAATCCAAACTCGGCGTGGACGCGACACAAAGCGCGATTCGCGAAGACTTTATGTCGAGATACAGAGCCGTTCAACCCGAGCCGCAAACCGCGCAAGCCGCTCAATCGGCGCAAGCGCAACAAAAACCGCAAGAATCCGCAACGAGCAATATTCAAACGCCGCTCGATTTCAAGCGTGATTTCAGCGCGCTCAAACAAGAACAAACTCAACGCTTCGGTCAAATGTACGCAAAACCCGAATACGAAGCGGGCGTGCATATGGAACAACAGGACGAAACGTGCCTTATCGCCGAACCCGTAAAGAAAGAAGTGGTCAAACCCACGAAGACGTACGACGGGGCAGAGGCAATCAATTCAACCATTCAGAAAGCGAACGAATCCGTATCCAAACAGCAAGTTAACGTCGGTATGCTCGGCGCGCTCAACAGAGCTATTTCTGGCGAGGAAGAACAAAAACCTGCCGTGAAAGAGGAAATCGTGTCCGAAGCGTACGAAAAACCCAAGACGGATATGGTGTTTATAGCGCGTGAAAAAGCGGAACAAACCGCTCAAAATACCGCTCAAAACACGCAAAATACTGCGCAAAATGCGGCGCAAAACACGCAAAGCGCAACGCAAAAACAAGCGAGTAACGACGCGCAAGCGGCAAAGAATCCGCCCGTCGTATCGCCCAAGAAAGCGGCGAGTATCGACGACCTCGACAGAAGCGGATATAAACCCGTGCAAGGCGAGGCGAAGTTGCCGAGAGCCTTTTCGCAAACTGCCGTCGAGGAAGAAAAGACGGAAACGAATTTCTTTGGCGGCATAGGCAAGACGAAACCCGTCAAGACCTACGAAATGAGCAAAGCCACGCTTGAAAATCAACGTCCGAAGTACGTTGACGAGGACAAGACCGTCGGCGGCGACAATCCGAGCGCGCCTGCACCCGTTCAACAAAAGGTTACGGGCGGCGATATGTCGAGAGCGGCGATTCAATCCACGACCGCAATCGCCAAAAATTCCGCAAAAGACATTGAAAACGCAGAGGTTAAGGCTCGTATTCAAAACATAAAGCAAGCGATAAAGGAAACCCCGCAAATGGGTCAGTACGAGCGAGAAGCGCTTATGCGCGAGGAAAAGATGAAAGCCTCGCAATCTCGCGGCATACAAAAGGCGGAAACGCCAAAGAAAGCGGACAAGGAAAGACTCACGCAAGTGAATATGGATCAAGCCATATCCCAAGCCGCGCCAAAACGTCCGTACGTTGCGCCGCCGCTCAACTTGCTCAATCCGCCCGCACCCGAAATCGATCAGAACGAGGACTACGAGCAAAAGAAAGAGCAAATCATCAATACGCTCGCGTTTTTCAGCATTACGGGCGAGGTTATCGACATTATGGTCGGACCTACGTTCACGATGTACAAGTTGCGCGTAGAGATGCCGAGAGGCAGAACCATCGGCTATATTTCCTCGCTTGAAAGCGACATCGCAATGAAGATGGAAGCGGGAAGCGTGCGTATCATCGCGCCTATCCCCGGCGAAAACGCTGTCGGTATCGAAGTGCCTAACAAGCATAGAAGAAACGTCAACCTCAGCGAAATCATTCAATCGCCCGAATTTAACAACGCAAAAGCACCCGCAACGTTCGCACTCGGCAAAAACCTTTACGGCGATTCGAGAGTGGTGGAAATCAAAAAACTTCCGCACGTTCTCATCGCGGGCGCAACCGGCGCAGGCAAGAGTTGCTGTATAAACTCGATTATCGTAAGTTTGCTTTACAAGGCTTCGCCCGACGACGTACGCCTTATCCTCATCGACCCCAAGCGCATAGAAATGAGCGTGTACGCAGGCATTCCGCATCTTCTTATGGACGAAATTATCTGCGATACGGACAAGGCTATCCGCGCTCTCAACTGGGCGATAAGCGAGATGGAAAGACGTATCAAATTCCTCGCCGAAGTCAATTACAGAGATATCGACGAGTATAACGCCGATTGCCAAAAGAACGGCTACGAAAAGATGCCGAGAATCGTCATTATCGTTGACGAGTTCGCAGACCTTATGTCCACGGGCAAAAAGGCGGTTGAGGACACCGTAAACCGTATCGCAAGACTTGCGCGTGCCGTTGGTATTCACCTTATGCTCGCAACGCAAAGACCGTCCGTCGACGTCATCAGCGGTACTATCAAAAACAACTTCCCGAGCCGTGTGGCGTTCAAGGTTACATCGAGTTTCGACAGTAAAACCATTCTCGACACGGTCGGCGCGGACAAACTGCTCGGCTACGGCGATTTGCTGTATATGATGCCGGGCGCAAACGACCTCGAACGTATGCAAGGCGCATTTATCTCTAACGAAGAAGTCAAGAGAGTGGTGGATTTCGTCAAATCCAAAAACGACGCGTACTTCGACAACAATATCAAAGACGCTATCTTCAAGGACAAAGAGGAAGAAAAGCCCTCTCAATCCAAAGAACAGCGCGGCAACGACAAGGATAAGATTCCGCCCGAACTTTTCGACGCTTTGCAACTGGGCATCGAACTTCGCGAGGAACAAGACGCGCCTATCAGCATATCCTTTATGCAACGTCGTCTTGGACTCGGCTGGCCGAAGGCGGCAAAAATCTACGACAAAATGGACCTTATGGGATATCTCAGTCCCGACGAGCACGACCCCAAGAAGAAAAAGGTCAACATCACTTACGAGGAACTTGAAGAACTCAAAGCCTCGACTCAGAACGAGGACGACGACGAATGAAAATAGGCGCAATATCGCTGGGTTGCGATAAAAACAGGGTAGACACCGAAAAAATGCTCTCTCGCCTCGTGGGCGGCGGACACACGCTCGTGGGCAGCGAAGAAGAAGCCGACGTTATCATCGTTAACACCTGCGCATTTATCGACAAAGCAAAAGAAGAATCCATAGACGAGATTTTGAGCGCGATTGCCGCAAAAAATGCGGGCAAGGGCAAAAAAGTCATTGTGACGGGTTGCCTTGCGCAAAGATACGCCGATACGCTCAAAGAGGAATTTCCCGAAGTTGACGCCATACTCGGCATTGCGGATTACGACGCCATTTTGAAGACTATCGAGGACGTAGAGGACGGCGAAAAGGTGCTTAATTGCGCAAATCTCGACGCTTTCTATTCGGACAGAGTGCTTACGACCCCGTATCACTATGCGTATCTCAAAATTGCGGACGGTTGCAGCAATCATTGCACATACTGCGCCATTCCGTCCATAAGAGGCAAGTATCGCTCGGAAAAACTCGAAGACTTGATTCGCGAAGCGAAAAAATTGTCCGACGACGGCGTGAAAGAACTCATTTTGGTTGCGCAAGACGTGACGAGATACGGCACGGATTTCGACGGAAAACCGCACCTAATCGAACTTTTGGACAGGCTTTCCCAACTCGATTTTGCGTGGATTCGCCTCTTGTATCTCTACCCCGAAATGGTGGACGACGCGCTTATCGAATACGTCAAAAACAATGATAAAATCGCAAAATATATGGATATTCCGCTTCAACACGTCGACGACGACGTTTTGAAACGTATGAACCGCAGAACCAACGAAAAGAGCATAAGGGAACTTATCGCAAAACTCAAAAACGCGGGCATTGCGGTGCGTACGACGTTCATTTGCGGATTCCCGGGCGAAACGCAAGAGCAGTTCGAGAAACTCGAAAAATTCGTCAAGGAAGTCAAATTCGATTACGCGGGATTCTTTGCGTATTCGAGGGAAGAAGGCACGCCTGCGGACAAACTCGACGGACATCTCGACGAGTCCGTAAAGGAAGAGCGCGCAAATAAACTGCGTGCGATTCAAGAAAAAATAATCAAGAGCCGCAACAAAGAGTTGGTAGGCTCGAAAATCAAGGTCATATACGACGACATCGACTACGACAGACAAAAATTCGTCGGAAGAAGCCAAACGCAAGCCCCCGACATTGACAACGTGACGTTGTTCGAATCGGACGAGGAAGTGAAAATAGGCGAGTTTTACGACGTCGAAATCACGGGTAGCGACGGTATCGACCTTGTGGGGAAGGTGATAAAATGAAAATCACTCTCGCAACGAAAATCACAATAGCGCGCATATTTTTGATTGTTCCGACAATCGCGATGTTCATTGCGGCGGAACTTGCAAACGTGTCGCAAGGGGCGCATATCGCTTTGATTGTCATAGCGGCGGTTCTGTTTGCAATCTGCTGCGCAACCGACTTTATCGACGGTCACATCGCAAGAAAGACCAACACCGTGTCTATGCTCGGCAAGTTTTTAGACCCGCTCGCAGACAAGGTGGTCATCGTGGTGATGCTGTTCCTTATCGTTCTGTTCCGCGACGGACTTTCGATGGGCGGCGTGTATCCGCACAACGCGCTCGTAATCGCTCTGCTTTCGGGAATAATCCTTTCAAGAGAACTTATGATAGGCGTGTTCCGTTCCATTGCGGCTTCGAGAGGACTCGTGCTTGCGGCTGACATTTACGGAAAAATCAAAACCGTATGCCTCGACGTCGGCGTAACCGTGCTTATGCTCGCAGGGCTTCATCCCGCACTCGGCTGGATAGGCACGATCGTGTTTTATATCGGCTCGTTCTTTGCGGTGTACAGCGGACTTAACTACGTCTTGAAAAACAAACACGTTCTCAAACAAGACGACGAGGACGAAAAGAAAAGCGAAAGCGAAGAAGCAAACCAAGCAAAATAACCAAAAATGGCGAGCGATAACGCTCGAAAAAGCGATTCGTCAAGTTAGATAACCGAAAATGATAAAAGAAATCGTCAAAATCTGCGGACTTAGCAAAGAGGAAATCCTCTCGAAACTCAAAGTTTTCGAGGGATTCGGCGTGGATTTTTCGGTTGAGGAAAACTGCCTCGACGCAACGATAACGATGACGAGCGACGCAAGCCGCGACATGTTCGAAACCGTAAAAAGCAGGGTGTACAACGTCTTCGAAGAAGAAGTGTATTCGGCGTCGGAAGGCTCGCTCGAAGAAATCGCGGCAAGGCTTTTGAGAATGAACAACCGCACTCTCGCCGTAGGCGAAAGTCTAACGGGCGGCGAAATCTGTTCAAGGCTTACGAGCATTGCGGGAATCAGCGCGAATTTTTACGAGGGTATAGTATGCTACAATCGCGCATCGAAGGTCGAAAGGCTCGGCGTTCCCAAATCCGTGCTTGCAGACTACGGCGCGGTGAGCAGGGAAACCGCATACGCAATGGTCAAAGGTCTTTGCAAACGCCCCGTCGACATCGCTTTGGCAACGACGGGACTCGCTGGTCCGACGGGCGACGAAGGAAAACCCGTAGGACTTGTCTACATTGCAGTCGGGGGCGGCGAGTTTATCACCGTTTTCGAGCGCAGATTTTCGGGCAGTCGCAACGAGATACGGACGGCAACTTCCAACGTTGCGCTGTTCTACCTCATAAGATATTTGAAAGGGGATATTTTGCGACTTTGATGCACCGATTTCGGTACATTGAACGTGACATAATATAAACAAAGAAAAACATTTGCCTAAAATCAGGCGAAAGGATATAAAGGAGAACTACTATGGCAGACAAAATTCAGGATAAGTCAACCGATAAGGAACGCAACCTGCAACTTGCGCTCGCAAAAATAGAAAAGGACTTCGGCAAAGGCGCGATTATGCGCTTGGGCGAAACGGAAATCCCCAAAGTCGAAGCGATTTCGACTGGTTGTTTGACGCTCGACGTCGCGCTCGGCATCGGCGGTATCCCGAAGGGAAGAATAATCGAAATCTACGGACCGGAATCTTCGGGTAAAACGACCGTTGCGCTTCATTGCGTGGCGGAAGTGCAAAAGGAAGGCGGCACGGCGGCGTTCGTTGACGCAGAGCACGCTCTCGACCCCGTTTACGCTTCAAAACTCGGCGTAAACCTCGACGACCTTTACATATCTCAACCCGACAGCGGCGAGCAAGCGCTCGAAATCACCGAAACGCTCATCAGAAGCGGCGCAATCGACATCATCGTCATCGACTCTGTCGCCGCGCTCACGCCGCAAGCCGAACTCGACGGCGATATGGGCGACAGCCACGTCGGTATGCAAGCGCGTCTTATGTCGCAAGCACTTCGCAAAATCACCGCCGCTTCCTCAAAGAGCAAATGCACGATTATCTTTATCAACCAGTTGAGAGAGAAGATAGGCGTTATGTACGGCAATCCCGAAACCACCACGGGCGGCAAGGCGCTCAAATTCTACGCTTCCGTGCGTATCGAAATCAGAAAAGCGGACACTCTCAAAGACGGCAGCGACATCGTCGGCAACCACGTCAAAGCGAAAGTCGTCAAGAACAAAGTCGCGCCCCCGTTCAAAGTTGCGGAATTTGACATTATGTACGGCACGGGCATTTCGAATATGGGCTGCGTTTTGGACCTCGCCGTCGAAAACGGATTCGTGCAAAAGAGCGGCAGTTGGTTCAGTTACAACGACGAGAAGATCGGACAGGGCAGAGATAAGGCTATGGAATTTTTGAAGTCCAACCCCGAAATCTTCAAAGAACTCGACGCGAAAATCCGCGAAAAATACGAGATGAACAAGTGATTTTCGCCTCGTAAAACCCCGATTTGAACAAAAATCGCTTTTCATTGCCGAAAAGCGATTTTTTTTTAAGACTTCCGCATTGACGAAACGCTATAAATAGTATATACTATATAAGACAAAACTATATATTGAAAACAATATTTGGTATAGATAGAAAGTTTGCATATTAAATCTTGGGTTTTCTCGGTTTGAAAAAACTTTTCGTATAGCCGTATTTTTGCTTTCTCGTGTGGTTTTGATTATATATATGGAGGTCGACTATGACCGGGAATTTCAATTTTCTTATTGCTGCTCTCACACCGGGCGCGGCTGCCGGAATCGCGGCGGCTTGTGCACTCGTCTTAGGCGCGCTTATCGGTTTCATCGTTTACAGAGTCTATTCTCAAAACAAAATCGGCAATGCGAAACGCGAAGCGGCAAGAATTATCGAAGAAGCAAACCTCGAAGCAAAGACCATCCGCAAGGACGGTATGCTCGAAGCAAAAGAACAAATGAACAAAATGCGCGTTGATTTCGAAAACGAAACCAAAGAGCGCAAGCAAGACCTACAACGCACCGAAAACCGCCTCGCTCAAAAAGAGGCGACCCTCGACAAGAAAGAGGACGCTCTTGACAAAAAAGACGCCGCTCTCGACAAGAAAATCGAGGACGTGGAAAGATCGCAAAAGCAAATCGAAGAAACAAAAGAGCGTTTGAAAGGCATTGAAAACGAACTCAACAACGCTCAACAAACTATGCAGCAGGAACTCGAAAGAGTTGCCGGTATGACGAAAGAGGAAGCGTCGCAAGAACTCAAAGACGCGTTGCTCGAAAGCGTTAAAAAGAGCAGTGCAAACGACGCAAAACAACTCATTCAGGAAGCAAAAGACAACGCGGTCAAAGAGGCGCAAAACATCATTTCGCAAGCGATTCAACGCTGCGCCGCAGACACCGCAACCGAAAACACCGTATCCGTCGTGGCATTGCCCAACGACGAGATGAAGGGCAGAATCATCGGACGTATGGGCAGAAACATCCGCGCCCTCGAAAGCGCGACCGGCGTCGACCTCATCATCGATGACACCCCCGACGTCATCACTCTTTCGAGTTTCGACCCGGTAAGAAGGGAAGTTGCAAGACTCACTCTCGAAAAACTCATCACCGACGGTCGTATCCATCCCGCTCGTATCGAGGAAATGGTGGACAAGGTGAGAAAGGAAGTCGAGCAAGGCATCAAGGAAGCAGGCGAAGAAGCGGCGTTCGAAGTTGGCGTACACGGCTTGCATCCCGAACTTATCAAGATTCTCGGCAGACTCAAATACCGCACAAGTTACGGACAAAACGTGCTTAAACACTCAATCGAAGTCGCGTCCGTCGCGGCGATTATGGCGGCAGAACTCGGCATCGACCCGCGTATTGCAAAGAGAGCGGGCTTGCTTCACGACATCGGCAAGGCAATCGACCACGAGTTCGAAGGCACTCACATTCAACTCGGCGTGGAAATCGCAAAGAAATATCGTGAGAGCAACGAAGTCATTCACGCAATCGCGGCGCACCACAACGACATCGAACCGCAAACTATCGACGCAGTTCTCGTTCAAGCCGCCGACGCTATATCCAGCGCAAGACCCGGCGCAAGACGCGAATCCGTCGAAACCTACGTCAAACGTATCGAGAAACTCGAAGACATCGCAAAATCCTTTGACGGCGTCGACCAAACCTTCGCAGTCCAAGCGGGCAGAGAAATTCGCGTTATGGTCAAACCCGAACAAGTCAACGACGCGTCAACCGTGTTCCTCGCAAGAGAAATCGCGCAAAAACTCGAAAACGAACTCGAATATCCGGGACAAATCAAAGTCAACGTCATCAGAGAAGTTCGCAGCGTAGAGTACGCAAAGTAAGTTTTTGAAAAAACAATAAAGCGTCGCGTCAATGATTATGCAATATTTTGCGTAAAACTTGCATTGCGGCGCAGATGGTGTTAAAATACCTTATAGGCTTTAACGCAACAATACAAAACACACATATTTAGGAGAATATCATTATGGCACAAATTATGGCAGGCGATTTGAGAAAGGGCATCACTTTCCTCTATGACAACAAGATTATGACCATAGTAGATTTCTTGCACGTCAAACCGGGCAAGGGCGCTGCTTTCGTTCGCACCAAGATGAAAAACGTCGTCACCGGTGCTGTGCTCGAACAAACTTTCAACCCCACCGAAAAATTTGAACTTGCACACATCGAAACCAAAACGATGGAATACCTCTACAACGACGGTGAATTCTATTACTTTATGGACGCCGACACTTACGAGCAAATTCCGCTCAACAAGAGCCAAGTCGAAGACGCTCTCAACTTCGTCAAAGAGAATATGAACGTCACTATGAAGTTCTTCCAAGGCGCACCGTTCTCTGTCGAACCGCCAAACTTTGTCGAACTTCTCATCACCGTATGCGAGCCGGCAGTTGCAGGCAACACCGCAACCAACGCCACCAAACCCGCAACCGTAGAAACCGGTTACGAACTTCAAGTTCCTATGTTCGTCAACGAGGGTGATACTATTAGAATCGATACTCGCACCGGTGAATATATGTCGAGAGTCTGAAACGGCGAATAGCTTTGTCAAAGCCTCTCAAACACACGTCGTGTACGTCATGTACACTAGGCGAGTGTTTGAGAGGCTTTTTCGCGCTCTTCATCCGTTTCAGACTCTCGACAACATTTCTTCATCTGTTTGGTGCGCTTAGATGCGGACGTAAGTTTGGCGAGTGTTTGAGAGGCTTTTTCGCGCTCTTCATCCGTTTCAGACTCTTGACAACGTTTCTAAATTCGTTTGGCGCGCTTAGATATTATTGCTTATTATTCATCCGTTTCAGACTCTTTATATTCAAA
>URTQ01000041.1 GCA_900550855.1 uncultured Eubacteriales bacterium | reverse complement strand
AACTTATGCAAACCGTTTGAGTAAATTACTTTTTACTTACTATACTGCCGCTCGTCGGGTCAATCAACATCGCCCAGTAATCCACCCCGTCACCGATAAAAGAAACGTAATAATAGTAATTTTCACGGTCGGCAGTGATGAGTTTGACGTAAATTTCGCGGTCGGCTTTGCCCTCGGCGTACTCTTGGTCGATTTTGTCTTTGAGGGATTCTTTGGCGATGTTGATAACGTCGTTTGCCGACAGTTTGCCGTCAAGGACGGAATTGAGTTCGATGTCCGACGAGGCTTCGCCTGCCGTGACCGTTATGGTCTTGGGAACGAAATCGAGTGCGATAGATGTCGTAAATTCGCCGCTCGACGAGCATTTTATCTCGCCCGAAACCGTCTTGTCGTCGGCAGAAATAACGTAGGAAACCGCCGTGTAATCGTTGCTTTTGAGAGGAACGATTGTAAGTTCGGTAAATTCGCAAACGTCGTTTGCCACGCCGTCGGCAATGAAATTCTTTTCGCGCCTACCCTTTTCGATACTGACGGCAAAAAGGTCGCTCTCGCCTGCATAGTACTGCTCGGTGAGTCGGGATATATTGTCTTTTTGCTCGTCGTTCGTTTTTTTGTTGCACGCGCAAAGCACGACGAACGAAAGCGACAAGCACAAAATTGCAACCAAAATCAAGCAAATTTTTCTTTTCATACGCAAAATATATTGACTCGGATTTGAAAATATGCAAAAAATCGTACATTTTGCCCTTAACCGACGCTTTTTTTCTTGAATAATGAACATTTTATGTTATAATCGATTATATATACTGAAATAGGCGCGCGTGCGCACAAGGGGAATTATGGCGGAAAAGCCCGAAAACAACGTCTATATGCCGTCCGAAATTATTGAAAACGAGCAAGGCGAACAAACCGTAGAGGAAAAGTTTGTCACCGACGCTCAAAACGGACTCGCACAAAAAGACGTGGAAAACCGAATCGCCGAAGGAAAAGTGAACGGCGACACGAACGTTAAGACGAAAAGCGTCGCGCAGATTTTGCGTGAAAACATCGTCACGTTTTTCAATTTCGTATTTATCGCACTCGCACTGCTTATATTCTTTTTCGTGGACGCAGGCGAAAGTTTGCTTTCCATTTTGGGCAACTTCGGATTTATGTTGCTCATTATTTTCAACGCGCTCGTCGGAATATTCCAAGAGATGAGAGCAAAGCGTACGATTGACAAATTGTCGCTCATATCCGCCCCCAAAGCAATCGTTATTCGCGACGGCGAGGAAAAAGAGATTGCCGTCAAGGACATCGTGCTCGACGATTTGACGGTTTTGTCCACGGGAAGTCAGATTTGCGCGGACGCCGTAGTCGTGGAAGGTGCTATCGAAGTCAACGAAAGTCTTATTACGGGCGAACCCGACGCAATCCTCAAAAACCCCGGCGACGAGATTATGTCGGGCAGTTTCGTCGTATCCGGCTCTGCAAAAGCGCAGGTCGAACACGTCGGAATCGACAATTTCGCAACAAAAATCAGTTCGGGCGCAAAGTATTTCAAGAAACCCAACAGCGAGATATGGCGTTCTCTTATGCTCATAGTCAAGGTTATGGCGAGCATAATCGTGCCGCTCGGCATAATGCTGTTCTGCGTAAAGTATTTCGTGCAGAAAAACCCCGACGACGCAGAAAAGATGATAACCACCCTTCTCGGCTACAAGATAAGTTCGCACCTTTCCTCGACGGTTCTGGGCACGATAGCAACGGTTATAGGTATGATTCCGTCGGGACTCGTCGCGCTTTCCTCGACGGTATTTTGCGTGAGCGTTATGAGGCTTTCCAGGCACAAAACCCTTGCGCAAGACCTCTATTGCGTGGAAACGCTCGCAAGAGTCGACGTGCTTTGCCTCGACAAGACGGGAACTATCACCGAAGGCACGATGGAAGTCAACGAATTGCAACCTGCCAAAGGCAAGGACGCAAACGACATAAAACAAATCATTAAGAACGTCACGAGCGCGCTCGACGACGACAACGCGACGATAAACGCGCTTCGCGCCTACGTCGAGGATTTGAAAAGCGTGGGCGAAGTCGAACAAACAGTGCCGTTTTCCTCTCAACGCAAGTGGAGCGGCGCGAGAATAGACGGCGTTTCCTACGTCATAGGCGCACCCGAATTCGTGTTCAAAAAGCGCACCAAAGCAATGGAAAACACTATGTCGGAAATGGCGCAAAAGGGATTCAGAGTTATGGTTATCGCGTCCTCGAAAAACAAGTTCGGCGACGGCACTCTGCCCAAAACTCTCGCTTTTGAAAGTTTCGTGTTCATAACCGACAAAATAAGAAAAGAAGCCCCCGACACGTTGCGTTTCTTCAAGCAGGAAGGCGTAAACGTAAAGATAATTTCGGGCGACAATCCGCAGACCGTAAGAGCGGTCGCTATGCGCGCGGGTCTTGAAGATTGCGACAACATCGTGGATATGTCCACGTTAAGCACCGAACAGGAAGTGTACGAGGCGGCAACTAAATACACGATATTCGGGCGCGTTCTTCCCGACCAAAAACTTATGCTCGTCAAGGCACTCAAAAAGGCAGGTCACACCGTCGCTATGACGGGCGACGGCGTAAACGACGTGCTTGCGCTCAAAGAAGCGGACTGCTCGGTGGCAATGGCTTCGGGTTCGGACGCGGCAAAGAACGTAAGTTCTCTTGTGCTTTTGGACAGCAATTTCTCGTCTATGCCGAGAGTGGTTGCAGAAGGCAGACGCTCGATAAACAACCTTGAACGTTCCGCCGCCCTCTACATTATGAAAACCATCTACAACACGTTGCTTGCGCTGTTGTTTATGCTCGTCATCGACCCTCTTCCCTTCACGCCGCAGAACCTCACCATTATGGGCGCGGTTACGATAGGTATGCCGTCGGTGGTGCTTGCGCTCGAACCGAACGCGGACAGAGTTACGGGCAGGTTCTTGCCAAAAGTGCTTTCAAACGCCGTCCCCGGCGGAATCACAGTTCTGCTCGGCGCGATAGCGGTCATTATCTGCAACAGATTCTTCCTCACCGACATCACGGCGGAACAATCGCAGACGGTGTTTATATGGATTATCACTTTCGTGGGATTCCTGCTTTTGTTCAAGGTGTCCTTGCCCACCAAACTTTCGAGTTGGTCGGCGTTTTTCGGAATCAGCGACTTTATGAAAGAGTTGGAAGCGGAAAAGGCTCGCGCGGAAAAAGCGGAAGCGGCGCGCGTATACGACGATTTCGACGAGAGCGAAAAGCGCGATTCTTTGAGAAACGGCGTGGTTATGAAAGTTCTCGAATCGGACAGCGAAAAGGACGTCAAAAAACGCAACAAACCGAAAAAAGAGCGCAAAAAACACAAGTTCGACAAGTCGAAATGGCTCATTTTGCTCAACTTGTTCACCTACGTTCTTATGGTGTTCATATTTGTGGGAATCTACTTCCTCTCTATCAATATCGAGATAAACGGCAAGACTATCGACGTCGTTGCGCTACTTCGCACTTTCTTCCGTCTTGACAATCACGTCACTTGGGAAATGGGCAAAGCGATGCTTGCAATCGGCGCGATACTCACCGTCGCATACGTCGGATTCGTTGCTATGATGAACCAAATCAAACTCGAACACGGCGAGGCAATCGAAAAGAGATTCGAGCGCATCGACGCAAAGGCGAGAGCAAAGGATTCAAAGCCGCAAAAAGATAAGGTTAGAAAGCCGAAAATCGCAAAAAAGAAAAATATATCTAAGAAACAAAACAAAGTCAAATAAACTTTGACGCTTTACAAGGTGAATTATGAAACGCAACAATATGTGTCCGTTTTGCTACATCAAAAGCCTTTTCCAAAAGAAAAAGCCTACGAGCGTAAATCCCGAACTTGACGACTACGACAACGGCGTCGCGCTTACTCCCCCTATGGGTTGGTCAAGTTGGAATACGTTCAGAAACCGCATTAACGAAAAACTCATTCTCGACACCGCAAAAGCGATGAAAGACAACGGTCTTATCGAGGCGGGATACAAGTATATCAATCTCGACGACTGCTGGCAATCCTCTTTGCGGGACGAAAACGGCGAACTCGTCGGCGATTACGAAACCTTCCCCAGCGGCATTGCAAATCTTGCAAAGCAAGTCAACGCAATGGGCTTGAAACTGGGCGCATACACCTCTAACGGCACTCTCACCTGCGAGGACTTGCCCGCAAGCCTCGGCAGAGAGCAATATGACGCCTACACCCTCGCAAAATGGGGCGTAGAGTACTTCAAGTACGACTACTGCCACCATATTCCCATCTCTCGCTACGCACCGCTCGTGTATTCCATCAGCGTTTCGCAATTCGACTCGCACCCTATGGAATATTCCGTGCACAACGCCGTGCTTTCGGGGCTTGCGAGATTTATGACGGACACAAAACTACCGAGCGGCAGTTACGTTTCGGGTCTTGACGCAAATCAAGGCAGAATCACCTACAACAACGTCGAGGTTGACGAAGACGGCAAATACGTCCTCACGATAAACATCAAAAAGAAAGGCTCGTACGAAAAGTATCTCATCGCCAAAGTCAACGACGGCGAGGAATACGAGATTCTTTTCCCGCCGCAAAAGCACTACAACCTCACCGCAAGATTCCAAGTTATCGTAAACCTCAACGCAGGCAAAAACAAAATAGAGCTGTTCAACCCCGTCACGAGCAACGCCGACAGCGAAATGTATCAGTATCGCCGTATGGGCAAGGCTCTCAAAGACGCTACGGCAAGAGTTGCGAAAGAGCGCAAACAAGCGGAAAAACCCATAGTATTTTCCATTTGCGAATGGGGTTGGGGCAAGCCGTATAACTGGGGCGCGAAAGCGGGCAACCTCTGGCGCACTACCCCCGATATTCGTCCGTGGTGGATTTGGATTAAACTCATCTACGAACACACCGTCAAACTCTACAAGTACGCAAGCAAGGGTCACTACAACGACCCCGATATGCTCGAAGTGGGCAACGGCAAACTCACCTACAATCAGAACGTGTCGCACTTCTCTCTTTGGTGTATGATGAACGCGCCGCTCATTCTCGGCAACGACTTGCGCAATATGAGCGAGCAGGTAAAGAGCATCGTCACAAACAAAAATATAATTGCAATCAACCAAGACCCCCTCGCAAAGCAAGCCAAACGCGTCAAGAAAGGCGTCGTGGACGTGCTTGCAAAACCCCTTGCGGACGGCTCGGTTGCGGTGTGCTTCTTCAATAAATCCTCTCACGGCGCAAAAGCGAAATTCGACTTAAACTCGCTTGCCGACGACAAGTACGTCGCATTGCAAAAGCAAGCAGAATATACAGCCAAAGAGCAATGGAGCGGCGAAAAACTCACCACAAGCGGCACGATTGCGGTATCTCTCGAAAAGTGCCAAAGCAAAGTCTACATCGTCAAATAACGCTGTTGAAAACGGCATTGCGATAGCGAAACGCAATATAGCCTTGCAATAATGCCAACACATTTTCAAAAAGAACATTAAAGACGTATTGCAATAATCGTTGCATAAAACTTATTCACAAATAGCAAAGCCCCCGATTTTTCGGGGGCTTTGGTTTTAAGAAAGTTCAAATTGTTTGAAGTTGAATTTTCAGTAAAATATCACGCAATCTATTCGATTCGTTTTATTCTTCCTTATCCGTCGTCGAATCGTCGACTTCGCTCAATTCTTCTTCGTAATGCTCGGCGAGTGCTTCTTCAAACGGCTTTTCCGTTTCTTCTTGCGCGTCTTCTATTCTCGAATCGCATTCTTTGTCGCACTCGGCGCAGTTTTCGGAACATTCCTCGTCCTCGACGATTTGCGCCGCTTCGTTTTCCGCTCTGCGGATTGCCAGTTCTTCGCGCATTTGCTTCTTCGTCTTTTCGTCTATCTTGTAGAAGAACATCAAAAGCGAACTTGCAAGCATACAAAGTCCGGGAAGCAAGAAGTAGACGATCCACGCTTTGTTTTGCATACCGTCGGTGACGTAACCTGCGATTGCTTGCAGATTTTCCGCACTGCCTTGCACGCCGAACTGCGACACTTCTGCGTATTTTGCCGCGTCGTAGCCGATTGCACCGATAAACAATATACCCAGCGACACCGAGAGCGCGTTGGAAAGTTTGTTGGACATCGAAAGGATTGCAAACTGCGTGCCTTCGGTGCGTTTGCCAGTCTTCCACTCTTGATAGTCCACGATGTCGGCAGTCATAACCATAGGCAAGTAGCCGTTAGGTCCGTATGCGAAGCCGAGGAAGAATTGATAAATCCAGATTGCCCAAATGCTTCTTCCGAAGCCGCCGCTCGGACTGAGCGTGTAAATGAGCGTTGAAATAAGCGTAACCGCAAAGCCGTAGAAACCTGCGACCATAAAGTACTTCTTTTCGCCGAGTTTCTTGTTTATGACGGGGTTAAGGACGATTGTAACCATTGAGGAAATCGCGCTCGTAATGCCGATTGCCCAACTGCACGCGTCGCCGTAAAGCGTACCCATACCGATAAAGGAAAGGTCGATGCCATCGCGAATAAGTATGCAAGTTGCCTGCACCGCAATGCCGAGACCGATGTTTCTGCCGAAGCCGAGAATGTACGTCCCAAAAACGATGAGCAACATCTTGTTGTTTTTGAGTTCCCTGAACATCTCTTTGAAACTCATACCCGCCGAAGTGTTGGACTTGACGACCTCTTTGCACTTGAAGTACATAAGAAGTTGGAATATGAGTCCAAGCCCTGCCATTATGCCTGCGGTGATGAGGTATTCGGTTTTGCCGACCGCGCCGTCCGAGCCTGTGAGTATGCACACGAAACTTACGAACACGCCGGGGGCGGCAAGCGCAACGGATTTGAGCGTGTTGCCAAGACCTGCCGCGTTGTTGACTTCTTCACTGCTCTTTGAAATGAGCGAAAGCATACCTTGCGAGGGAATGTCCGCCATTGTCATCGAGATGTTCCAAAGCACAACGACGAAGATTATGTAAATATATCTGCCTGCGTTGGACGAAAACGGAATGTACACAAACGAAATCATCGTCAGAATTGCAAGCGGAAACGCCGAAAACAGAATCCACGGGCGCATTTTGCCTGCCTTGAAATTCGCTCTGTCGATGAGGTTTCCGATGACGAAGTCCGCAACTATGCTTATAAACTTCGCCGCCAGAATAATGCCTGCAACAGCCATCAAATCCGCTTGAAGAATTTTGTTGAAAAATTCCGCCTGATAACTGTTGATAAGACCGATGCCGAGATTTATGCCCATAAGTCCGAGAGCGTAAATCCACATATTTGCGGTCAAAGCACCTGCCTTTTTCTCTTTTTTGTTCATCAAATCTGCCATAATTTTCCCTTTGCGCAAACGCGCGAATATTGATGTATATTAATTATATATTAAAATAGTATTAATTTCAATACCGAATCTTGCATTTGTACGATATTTTCAAAGTCGGAAAAAACAAAAAAAAGTCATTCGAGAATGACTTTCCACGCCTCGATAAGTTTTTCGAGCGAGAACTGCGCGTTCGCAGGACTTGTGGACGGCAAAAGCGTCGTTATGCCTTCGTACTCGGGATATGCGGACAAAAGATAGTGCAAAGAGGCTTTTCCGTTGCAATAGATATGCGAAATCTCGCTTTTTGCAACCAGCGACGGGATGTCGGCAGGCACGACGTTTGAAATTGCGCTGTCCTTGCTCGCTTCGATGTCGCACTCTTCCACGCTGTCGTAAAGCGCGATTTTGTTTTCACGCAAAAACGAGATACGCTCGTCAACGGTCGCCGAGTACAAATCAACGCCGAAAATCGCCGAAAGCACTTTCCAAAAGCGGTTTTTGGGGTGCATATAATAAAAATTGTTTTCCACCGATTTGATTGACGGAACGCTGCCGAGAATGAGAATCCTCGACTTCGAGTCAACAACGGCGGGAAACGGGTGTTTTATATGGCGCATATTCATTTGACGATTATATAATTATTTTCAAAAACTTCGAAGCCGATTGCTTCAAAGGCAATATATTGTCGTTTCGACAGCGATAATTCCCTTGAAAGTCGCTATATACGTTTCAAATTCGGCACTTTTCAAAGGCGCAAATCGTTGCCTTGCATTTGAATTATCATCGAGTATTGCTTGTGGCTCAATCTCGAATAAATGCGCTCGCCGTAACGATTCAATATGTTTTCGCCGCTCAAATTCGTTGTGATTACAGTGGCAAGTCCTTTGGATTGTCTTTCTTCCAACGTAAGAAGCAGATATTCGACAGTTACGTTTTTGAGCATAGGCTCTGTGCCGAGGTCGTCGATTACGAGCAAATCGCAAGAGAGCGTATCGCTTAAAAGCGCGTTGCGCTCGGATATGGGCGAAGTGTGAACTTTGAGCATAAGCGAGCAGAACTCGTACGCGCTCAAAAACTGCACGGAATAGCCTTTTTCGACGATTGCTCGCGCCATTGCGCTTGCAAGGCAGGTTTTGCCCGTGCCTACGCCGCCCGAAAACACCAAAGTTTTGCACTTTGACGTCGGGAATTTGGCAACGTACTTTTTCATCGAATCGTAAAGCGCGCTCGTGGCTTTTCTTTGCGCATCGTCGCGTATCTTTTTGAGGTCGCAATCCTCGAACGAGAACTTTGCTCTTTCGTCGATTTGGCACTCTTTTTTGAGGTTTTCGACGTACAAATCCCATACGCACGAGCAGACTTTGCCGTTTGCGTAGCCCGTGTCGTCGCAAAGCGGACAAGAGGGTTTGCTCTCGAAATCCTTTTCGGAAAAACCGTATTTTTCGAGAGTTTTTCTATACTTTTCGTGCGCTTTTTCCGCCGTTTTCGACTTGTCGTCGCCGCTCGCCATAGCGGCAAATTCGGCGTCGATGTACGCTTTGTTCGCCTTTGCTATTTCCTCAATCGAAAACGCCTTTTGCGCAAGCGCACGCGCGGCGGCTTGTTGCGCCTCTATCTGTTTTTGACGCTCTGAAAGCGTTTTTTGCATAACTCTTTGTTTCATATCACCACTCGATGTCCTTCAAACTGTCTATACTCGTTATCACGCTTTTGAGTTCCTCTTGCGAGTACGCGCGCTCGTCGAACGTCTTTTCTCTCGTCTTTTGACCGCTTTGCAACGGCGCGAATTTCTTTGCCTGCTCTACCGTCGTTATGCCGTTTGCCTTGTAGGTAGAGAGCAACTGATTGACGAACGGGGTGGGATAGGTCTTGCCTTCCGCCTGCTTTGCCGCGTACATAATGACGTCGTCCGAGAATCCCCAAGTGACGTTCCAAGTGCGGTAGTATTCCCTATCCTGCGTCGTAACCGCGCGAGTTCTGCCGCTCGCCTCGATGATTTGCTTGATTTTGCCGTCGAGTTCGATTTGCGAAAGCATATATTCGTCGATACTCTTTGCGGTGAGAAGTCCTTGCTTGTAGAATTTTTCGACGATGTTGTTCATACCGTCGAGGGTGCGCACGCTGGATATAAAGCAATGGTGCGCGATTTTGGTGAGTGCTTCGAGGTCGAATCCCTTTGCCGTCCAAACCGCAATGTACACCTCGATTTCGTGTTCGAACGACTCGTAATAAATGCCGAGATTCTTGTTGACCGCAACGGCAATGTCTTTGAGATACTCGCGGTGCGCCTGATAGTCGTTCATTTCCTCTGCCGTGAATATGGACATACGATAAAATTCGTCGAGTTTAGCGTCGAGTTTTTTGAAATTCTTTGCGCCTTTGAGCGTCTTTGCCGCCGCAAGCACCGCGTCGAGTTCGTATCCCCAACTGCGAGTCCATTTGAGAAGCATTTGCTTTTCTTCCAGTTCCGCCCCGCCCTTTCTGCCGAGCGCGACGAGCACTTTTTGCATCTGCTCGGATTGTTGGTCGTATTCGGAAAGTTTGTTTTCAACGTCCTGCGCAGTGCGAACGCCGTCCGCCGCCCAGTTGCGCGCAACCGTGAGTATGTAGGGATATCTCACGCTCATACCCTTCAAATTGATGCAGTACTGCACAATCATAAGCATTGCGTCTTGCTCGATCTTGCTCTCGTCGAGGAACATATAGTACTCGTTATACTCGTTTGGCGTGAGCATACGTTCGGGGAAAAGTTGTTGAAGGTGCGCGTTAAAATCGTTCCACTTTTCGCTCTTGTATTTCTTGGGCGTTTGCATAGAGTGTTTGAGGCTCAGATACTGCACTTCGAGCGGTTGCTTACTCACGATTTGCACAAGTCCCATATCCTCGAAATACGAATACGCAGACACGATTTCCGCTTCCGTCATATCCAAACGCGCGCAAAGTTCCTGCACGCTGTTTTCCTTTTGCGGCGTCATACAAAGATACAAACCGTAAAGATAAACCTTGATTTGCTTTTCGTCGCAATAGGGCAAATGCTCGTTGATAAACAGATTATCCACGAGCGTAAACGTTTCCATCAAAAAGTCGCTTTGAAATTTTGCAAAACCCACGATTCTAACTCCTTCTATACAGCGTATAATCATAGCACAAAAAAAACCGACCGCCAACGCAAAATTTCGAATGATTTTCAAAAGACAATATGTTGTGCTTAAATGAAAATTCGGTGACAAATAAGGTTTTGAAGTTAATTAATAATGAATAATTAATAATTAATAATTTTGCAAGGCGAAGCCTTAT
>URTQ01000040.1 GCA_900550855.1 uncultured Eubacteriales bacterium | reverse complement strand
GATACTTGTCGCCGACTTTCAACGTATAAACGTTGGTCTTGCCTGCAACTGCTTCGACAATAACGTCGGCTGCCTTATCGGCTTTGTCTGTCGTTTCAAGTGCGCCCTTGTTATTCAAAGTGCCTTTGAAGAACAACAACTTGCCGCCTGCCGCAGTGGTGTCCATAACGAACTTGTAAGTGCCCGCTTTCATCGTGCTTGCAACTTCTGCTTTGTATTTACCCTCTGCAAGAGTGCAAACTTGACCTACGAATTGAGATACGCCGATCTTGGAAGCATTGTCGCCGCTGATGTAAGAAATTGCGCTCAACGCCATCGTGTCGCCTGCTGCGCCGTTCTTTGCATAAGTTCCGAAATAGAACGTGGTTTCAGTTCCGTTCTTATCGTTGAAAGTGCAAGTGAACGCTTTGATGGTTTCGTTCCAAGTCCATTCGCCTGCGGTTGCGTCGAGTTTGATATTGTTGTAAGTTCCGTTGAGGTATCCGACGAGATACTTGTCGCCGACTTTCAACGTATAAACGTTGGTCTTGCCTGCAACTGCTTCAACAACGACGTCCGCTGCTTCGCTGATGGTTTTAACGGTTTCGAGTGCGCCCTTGCTATTCAAAGTGCCTTTGAAATACAATACGCTGCCGCCTGCTGCCGTGGTATCCATAGCAAATTTGTAGGTACCTGCTTTCATCGTGCCTGCAACTTCGGTTTCGTATGCAACTGTCGAAACGGTGCACGCTTGACCTACGAATTGAGATACGCCGATCTTGGAAGCATTGTCGCCGCTGATGTAAGAAATTGCGCTCAACGCCATCGTGTCGCCTGCTGCGCCGTTCTTTGCATAAGTTCCGAAATAGAACGTGGTTTCAGTTCCGTTCTTATCGTTGAAAGTGCAAGTGAACGCTTTGATGGTTTCGTTCCAAGTCCATTCGCCTGCGGTTGCGTCGAGTTTGATATTGTTGTAAGTTCCGTTGAGGTATCCGACGAGATACTTGTCGCCGACTTTCAACGTATAAACGTTGGTCTTGCCTGCAACTGCTTCGACAACGACGTCTGCCGCCTTATTTGCCTTATCGGTCGTTTCGAGTGCACCCTTATTGTTCAACGTACCGCTGAAATACAACACTTTGCCGCCTGCTGCGGTGGTGTCCATGATGAACTTATAAGTGCCTGCTTTCATCGACGTGACAACGGTGGGAACGTACACTGCGGTTGAAGCTGCGTCAATAGTGAACGTAAATTCTTTCGTTTCGGTGAATTTTGCTTCGCCCGTGCCTGCCGTCAAAGTTGCCACGATCGTGACAGTTTCTTCTTCTTCGCCAAGCGTTACGATAAGTTTGCCGTTTTCAATCTTTGCATTCTTCGGGGTCGTACCTTCTTTGAATGCCCAAGCAATCGAAACTTGATCGGTATAGTTCGTGCCTTTTGCTGCCAAAGTTACTTCTGCGTCTTCGGTGAATGCGGATGCAAACGAAAGGATGTCCTTTTCTGCTGCAACTGCACCCTTGTCGTCGAGTACGGGAAGTTGAAGGTTGCTGATAGCGTCTGCGCCTGCGGGAGTCAAATAGAATGCGCCGTCAAATACGCAAAGCACGCCTGTGACGTCTGCCGTCCAACCTTTCTTTTCGGTGTGGAGTTTTTTGAATGCGGTTTGCTCATCCTTCGTGAGCGGGCAAACGGAACTCGAAAGACGGATGTAGCTCGTCAATTCGCCGAGTTTGAATCTGTAATAACCGTTGCTCGTGTCTTGGCTTCCGAGCGTAACGCCTTTGATGGTGACGAGGAATCCTTGTTTTGCGACCAAATTCTTATCTTTCAAATTCTCTGCGGATTTGAAGATTTCGGTGTAATCGGCAGGAGTTTGAACGGTTTTGCCTTCGAGAATTTCAACGGTCGGGTTCGTAACTTCATACGTTCCGCTGTATGTATCTTTCGTACCGGTTACACGAATAAGCATACCTTTTTCGATTTCGAGATCGACGGGGTCTGCTTCGAGTTGATATACATAATAACCGCCGTCAGCGTCTTGCATATAAATCGTGTTCGTGCTTGCGCCGTTTTTCTTGGAACTAAATGCGGTGACGTAGCCTTTTACGACGATAGCCTTATCGTCTGCAGCCGCAACGTACTCTGCCCAAGTGAGTTCTCTCCATTTGGGAACGACACGCGTAAACTCGATTGATACGGAATGATCGCCGTCTTTGATGGTCGCTTTCAAGACATAGTTGATGTCGGATGCCGCTCTGTCGGGAACGTCAATCGTAACCTTTCCGTCTTCTGTGACAACTTTCACGCCTTCGGGATCGCCGCTGGTTACCGTTACGGTCCATTCAATAGGATAAGAACCGCCTTTGACGGGAACGTTTGCGATCAATTCGTAATCGGCAGGCGTCTCGGTTGAGGCATCCTTATACTTATTGTTCAGAAAACTCTTTGCTGTGTTGAGCGAAGTCATATCGTATTCTTTTTCATTGCAAGCCGCAAAGACTGCAACGCACATAACGACGATCATCGCCAAGACCAAAGCTTTTCTAAAGTCAAAAGTCTTTTTCATTTTTTCTCTCCTTTCATTTGGATTTTTGTTGTTATTTATATATCGATTCGGAATATTAATCCAAAACCGTTATATCGCTTCTGATAAACACTTGAATTTGCGGTCTGCCTTTGAAACTTCCCGCAATTCCTCTTACGTTGA
This sequence comes from uncultured Eubacteriales bacterium, assembly GCA_900550855.1. Taxonomy (GTDB): domain Bacteria; phylum Bacillota; class Clostridia; order Christensenellales; family CAG-917; genus CAG-475. The sequence continues at coordinate 7,974 of URTQ01000040.1, read as the reverse complement.
TAGTCTTGCCCAAATATGCGTCTTGCGTAATAACTTTGCCGCTTGCGTCTCGCAAAACCGCAGTTCTTATAGTTATCGTTTTGCCGTTTTCGGTTTCGCAAGTAAGCGTTATCGCACCGTAAGACGAACTGTCCTCGTCGTCTGTCGTGTATGCGTCGACAACGGTCAAGTTCTTGCACGAAATTGTGGAATTCATTATCAAATCGCTATACTTGTATTGTTTCGTTTCGATTGTGTCTTCGTCCTTATCGAACTCTACGGAAACCGTCGTACCGTCCGCAAATTTATCAACGTCGAGTGCTTGATAGGACGGAACTCTTGTCGTACCGTCTATAAGTTTGAGGTTGTCGGGATTGTCGGTGTCGTATGCGGAATAACTGATACCTGAAATCTGATAAGACTGTCCTGCTTCGTAATACTGAACCGTTCCGACCATACGAACGTAGTTGCCTATTTTCAGAATTTCGAGTATATCGCCCGATTGATATCCGATATAGCAAGTCATACCGTAATACAATCCGGTTTCGGGATCGGGATCGAGGCTTTCGACGTAAACCGTGTTGCCGTTCTTTCTTGCAACGATTCCGTCAAACGCGACTTTTTTGTTCGAATACGAGTTTGCGTCATCGCTTGCGTATTCCGCAAGATTGCAACGCAACGTTTTCAAAGTAACGGGGATGGCTTCGCCGTCGTACAATTCGGGGTCTGCTATTCCTGAAAACACGTTAAGTTTTTGTTTTTGTGCTTGTTGCAGAGCGGCAAATGCGATTTGACCGTATCTGTTGTCGAGGGTACTCGAACCTATCGCAAGTCCGTTTTGCAAAATTTCGACGTTAAGGTTGCGGTATTCTGCGTCTTCCGACGTTTTGTACCAAACCCACGTCATATATCTGCTACCCGTAGAATCGGGAAGCCATCTTACGCCGTCGGGTTCGACGATAATCGAAACGGCGTTTTGCAGTTTTTCCTTAGTAAATCTGGACGCTTTGTGTCCGTATGCTTCGATTTTTCCCGTAGATTCGGGCGTGTTTATTGCAAGATAGCGCGCTTTAAGCACACCGCCCGGTATTTGGGAATCCGAGATGTAAAAGTGAGTCGTGTCGCCGTCAACGTACGTTTTTACGGTAACTTCCTGCTTCGGCGTTTCCGAATTCATATCGAGTTTCAGTTGCGACACATAATCGACGGGAACGAAGTCGTCTTGTTTTCCGTCGTTATTATCGGGTGTTTTGTCGTTGCAAGCGATAAGGCAACAAGCAAGCGTTGCTATAAGAAGCATTGCAACAATGATTTTCAAATACTTTTTCATATAGGTTTTCTATCTCGTGCGGCGGAGCGTTTAACTCCGTCGCACGAAAATAAATCAATTTTTAGAGAATCTATCCTACTGGATTTATCTCAAACATTTGTCAAACTTCCCTTTTGAAAAGTTGACTATTACAGTTGATATTCGCACTCGTCGATTGCGTCTTTGAACGCTTGATTGAAGAATGCGTCTACGTCCGTGCCGGTGTAACTGATGCACTTAACGAGCAAGTCGTTGACTTCCGTTCTCGCAGTTGACGAACCGTTGAATGCAGGCGACGTATAATATGCGCTCTCTTGTTGCAAGCAAACTTTTGCGGACAACGCTGCAAGATACTTGTTGCCGTCTGCTTTGCCCATAAATTTGCTGTAAACTTCGTTGCTCGCAACGGATTTCAACACGGGAACGTAACCGGACGCTTGACCGAATTCTGCTTGGAAGGTAACCGTTGTCGTGAGGTACTTGACAAAGAGCCAAGATGCGACGACTTCTTGTGCGTTGCCTTTGTTGAAGATGCAGAGGTTCGGACCTTGAGAAATAACTCTGGGTTTGGAATTGTTGATTTGCGGAATGGGAACGATGCCGACTTCGAACGGATAAACCGTTTCGATGATTGCATTGCCGTTTTCGTCCACGACAACTTGTCCGTTTTCATCTTTCTTCTCTACTTCGTCGGGCGTCGGGCATTGATGGTTTGCACCTGCGGACGAACCGATTGACATATAACTTCTGATATCTGCGGTCGTATCGACGAACAAACCGGAAGTGTACGCGCCATAGATGGTTTGAGTGGTTACATAACCTTTGCCGTACCAATCGCGGAATCTCTTAAGGAAGCTCTTGTTCGTGTCGTTGTCGAAAAGGAAGTGATTGCCTTCTTCTGCACTGGTGTACGGTGAGCCGAGTTGTTCGCACATCGTGATGAACCAGTTTGCTTCCGAGTCGTATCCGAGAGGAATGCTCTTGGGGTCTTCTTTCTTGATTGCTGCGCAAACCTTTTCCAAACTGGAATTGCAGTTTGCGGGGCAAGATTCGGTGCACCACCAGTGAGTCGGAACGGGGATATTATGTTCTGTGAAGAAAGTTTTGTTGTAGTAAAGCACTTCGGTGGATTTTGACATTGGCAAAGAATACATAAAGTCGTCGCCGAATTGTTTGCCTTCATTGTAGAAACCTTCAATGAAATCATCCTTTTGTGCTTGGGTGAGTCCCAACGTTTCTGTCGTACCGTCCGCTCTGGTGACTACCTCTGTGCTGCTGATGAGGTTGTCGAGTTGGACGACTGCGCCTGCCATATTGTACGTTGCAATGTGGTCGGGATAGCAGTATGCGATGTTGGGTTGATTGCCCGCCGAAAGTTCAGTCGTGATTTGGTCTTTAACCGCGTCATAGTTACCGATTTGGCTGTGTTCGATATGGATGTTCGGATAAAGTTTGTTGAACTCTTTGATGTGCTTTTCCAAAATGGGTTGCAACGTCGTCGCGCTCATCGTGTGATAGAACTTTATCGTCACTTCGCTTCCGTCGTATCCGCCTGCGGGAACGTCGAAATTCGCTTTCGGTGCAGTTGCATTATCGCAAGCGACAAACATTGCCAACGATGCGACAAGCACTACAAGCATTAAAACAATTAAAGCTTTTTTCATATATTTTCTCCTATTATTATTCCGTCGCACAATGTGAGACGGTTATTTTTCATTTTATTGCGCAATGCGCATTATCCTTTGATACCGCTTCTTGATACGCCCTTCATAATGTACTTGCGAAGGAATACGAACACCAAGAACAGCGGCAAAGATACGAGAACGACCGCCGCCATTTGTACGGGGTAATTCGTTTTGCCGGTTTCTGCAACCGTAAACGCGTTTCTCAAACCGTTTGAAACGAGTTGGTGTGCCGCGTCGTTTGCGACGAGTCGAGGCCAAACGTACGAGTTCCACGCGCCCATCATTTTGAGAATCGTGATTGAAATGAGCGTAGGAAGCGCAAGCGGAATCATAACTTTCCACAAATACTTGATGTCGCTCGTGCCGTCGACTTTTGCGGCGAGATACAACTCGTTCGGTATTTGCATAAAGTTTTGTCTGAGCAAATAGATGTAGAACACGCTCACGAGGAACGGAACGATCAACGCGGTGTAAGTGTTGAGCCAACCGAATTTGTAAACCGTAACGTAGTTCGAAATCGTGAACATTTCGCCCGGAATCATCATCGTTGCAAGCAATGCGCCGAAAAGAACGTTTTTGCCCTTAAATTCGAGTCTTGCGAACGCAAATGCGGACAAAACCGTTATCACCAACGACAAGACCGTGGAAACGAGACCGACGATAACGGTGTTTTTGAACAACGTTCCAAGATTAGCGGTAGAAAACGCTTCCGAATAGTTTTGCCAAACGAATCTTTGCGGCCAAAGCGACGGAACTTGTTGTACTGAGTATTCGAGTTCGAAGTCCTTGAGCGAGGTGATGATCATATAGTAGAACGGGAACAACACGATAACCGCCACAAGCAACAAGAACGCATATCTCAATATGGTGCTTGTAACGCTAATCACCTTTTGTTGCGTCGTAACCGTCTTTATGTTTTTGTCGTGTATCAAAGCAATGTTTTCAGCCATATCGCACCTCTTAATAGTGAACTTTCTTCTTGCTCACATACAAGTTGACGAGCGTAACCGCCAAAATGATTGCGAACAAAATGAGTGCCGCCGCACTTGCTCTGCCCTGATGTTGACCTTCGAGTGCCTGATAAATAAAACCGACCATCGTGTTGAGCGAGTTTTTCGCACCCGTCGGGCCCATATTTTCGCCGAAAATACCGACTATGCTCGTGTATTCCTTAAATCCGCCTATAAAGCCCGTGATGACGACGTATGCGATCATCGGTGAAAGAAGCGGAACGGTGATACGAGTCATAGTTCTGAATTTGGACGTGCCGTCGACTTTTGCAGCGTCATAGTACTGTTTGTTTACGCTTTGAAGTCCGCCGAGCAAAATAAGGATCTTAAACGGCAATGCGTTCCATACGATGTAGAACACCATAACCGCCATATTCGCCCAGTAACTCGATCCGACGTTTATCCAGTTTATCTTGTCGCCGCCGAACGCCATTATGATACTGTTTATAATGCCGTAGTTGTTGACAAGTTCTGCCGACGTGCCGTAACCCGTACCGATCATATTGAACATCGTTGCAAAAACCATACCGATTGCAATAGAGTTCGTGACATACGGCAAGAAGTATATCGTTTGAAGCAATCTTTTGAGCGGACCGATCGAATTGAGGATAACCGCGATCAACAATGCGAGAATCGTGGAAATAGGCACGGTCAGCACGCAAAGCAACACGGTGTTTTTAAGGCAAGTCAAAAAGTTGCGATAATGAACGACCTTTTCAAAGTTGCCGAACCCGAACGAATACGTCATTCCGCCCAGCGCTCTTTGCAAACTGTAATTTTCGAGGAATGCGAGTCTGACTGTATTTATAATCGGCCAAACGGTAAATATTGCAAGCAATATCAATGCCGGCGCAAGATACAGCCACGCTTTCCATCTGTGTTTGGATTCAACCATCTTACTTTACCTCGCTGTCCTTATTTTCCGCACTGTCGATTTCTTCTTTGACTTCTTCTTCGACGATTGTTTCGACAGCCGCTTCCGACGGGGTTTCGCTTGCTTCGACGATGACGTTTTCGATGTCGTTTTCGACGTCGGACTTAACTTCCGCGTTTTCGTCCTCGACTGCGGAATCCTGACTCATATACTCGAAGCATTTTACTTTTTCTTCTTCTGAAAGGAAGATACGTTGTTCGTCTTTTACCGAATTATGCACGGTGAATGCGGGATACACTTTGCTGTCGCCGTCCGTATAGAACGCATAGTAGCCGCCTTCCGCTTGTTCCGCACCGACTTTTATGGATTCGTTGATGTCGATAGTGGTCTTGATTTTGCCGTTTTCGACGCCTGCAAAATAGAGCGGCGCGCCGTTTGCGGTTTCACCCGTTACGCAAACGTAGGTTTGGTCGAGCGCAAGTTCGACGGGTTTCGCCTTCGGCGTGCAAAGTTTGATGACTTTGTCGAATTTGTTTTCAAACCACGCGACGATTTTCTTGACGAATTTGGATTGATTTGCCTTCTTCTCTGCCACAACGGCTTCTTTTTGAGCGATTTCCGCAGTCTTCAACGTGCCGAGATCGAAAGTCTTGCCTTCGGACTCGATGTACAACGTCTGACGCGTCTTGTTCCATTGATAAACGACGGTAGGCTCGGTATTTGCTTCCCAGTCCACTCTCTTTCTCGAAAAGATGAAAATCTTGTTGGGTTTGATGTCGAAACGAACGGTGTCTTTCGTGGTGTCGACAACGCTTGTGGCGTCGATAATAGAACGGATGATCGGGCTTGTCGCGTGTGCGTTGGAAGACACGATGCTGACGTCGCGTCCCATAACTTCAACGCTTCTGAGGTCGCAAGTAAGCGCACCGTTGTCGTTGAGGATAAATCCTTCGGGACGAATGCCGACGTAAACGTCTTCGTCCTCGATTCCGGGAACGTCAAGCACTGCGTCGTCGCCTATGTACACTTTTCCGTTCTTCACTTCGCCTTCGAAAACGCTGATGGGCGGAGTGCCGAGGAATTTTGCGACGAACAAGTTTGCAGGACTGTCGTAAACGTCTTGCGGCTTGCCGATTTGTTGAACCACGCCGAGTTTCATAACGACGATCATATCCGAAATGCTCATTGCTTCTTCTTGGTCGTGCGTAACGAAAACGGTTGTGATGTTGGTTTCTCTTTGAATACGTCTTATTTCCTCACGAGTTTGTAATCTCAAACGTGCGTCGAGGTTTGAAAGAGGTTCGTCGAGCAAGAGAACGCGAGGCATTTTGACAAGTGCGCGAGCGATTGCGACGCGTTGTTGCTGACCGCCCGAAAGTTCGCTCGGTTTGCGATCCATAAGTTCGTCGATCTGAACGAGTCTTGCGGCGTCGTATGCTCTTTTGAGCATTTCGTCTTTCGTGAGTTTGTCTTCGCCCTTGAGGTTTTGAAGCGGGAACAAGATGTTTTGTTTGACCGTCATATGCGGATAGAGCGCGTAGTTTTGGAACACCAAACCGACGCCTCTGTTTTCGGGGGCTAACGCCGTAACGTCGTCGTCGCCGAAGAAAATCTTTCCGCCGGTGGGTTTTTGCAAACCGCAAATCATATAGAGCGTTGTGCTCTTGCCGCAACCGGACGGGCCGAGAAGTCCGACAAGTTTACCGTCGGGAATGGTGAACGAGAAATTGTTGACAGCAACGACTTCCGCGCCTTTTTCGTGACGGCTTTGGAAAACTTTTGTCAAATTTTTGAGTACGACTTTCATAATCCGTTTATTCCTTTTATTGTTCTTGATTTATAAAACCTTGTTGCAGGGTTTTCTCTCTCATAATTAACGCGATTAACGCGCAATGCGCGCGCCCGCGCTCGCGCATCAGCCTTTGATGTTTTCGTCACCTTTTTGAGCGGATTCGGACGAAGTTTGCTCTTCGGTTCGTAAAACTACGGTTTTACTCACAGTTTCGTTTTCACTTGCGGTTTGCGCCGCAGAATCGAGTGCGCTTTGTTCCTCGTTTTCTATGTTTTTGCCGTTTTCGTCGACAATCTTTTTGCCTTTGCGATAGTTGAGCGAACTGTTGTAGAAATCGAAACCGCCGTTTTCTTTATAGTTGCTGCGCTCTGCAAGCGCGTTTTGTTCCTCTTTCTTGAATTCGAGCAATTCTTCTTCGTTGTCGAAAATCATTTGACTTGCCAAATCGACCGTGACCGTCCTTGCCATAAGGTCGTGCAAGAAAGAGCGAGTCGTGTTTCTCGTCGAAATGAATACGGCAAGTTGAAGAACGCAAATAGCCACAAGCACAATCGTGCCGATAAGAACGCTGAGCGTGCCGAAGAACATCATAAGTCCTATAAGCACCGGCACCATAATCTCGAAAACGTACATACCGAGAATTGAACGCACGAACATAGATAAAGGTCTTACACGCACGCCGTTCGTATGCATTACGGCTATGCCGAAGACCTTTTTTCCGATAGTTTGACCGTTTTTGAAACAAACGGGAATTATAAATTCAAGCACGAGCATTGCAAGGAAAATGCCTACGGACGTCATCATCAAGGACAATGACAAAACCAAAGAGGATTCCTTTTTGTATGTATCGCTTGCAAGAAGGATGTTTTTCATATCCTCGTTTGCAAGTTTTGCATACTCGTCGAAAGTCGTTTTTTCTTCCTCGCCGAGTTGCTCGTATTCTTCCTTTGTGATGCCCAAATTTATGCCGTGTTCGTTTTTATACTTTTCGATAACGGTGTTTTGAGCGGATTCGATTTCTGTTTTGTAAGAGTTGTAATGACCGTCGTAGTCGCAAATCAGGGACAAAAGCGCCATAAATCCCACAGCCAAAACGGCAATGAGAATGATGTCCAAAAGAAAGCCCGAAGCCCTTTTCAACACACTCGCTTTTTGAACGTCGTAAATCATCAACGATTCCCCTCGAATCGTGGCAAGCACGATTTATCTTCTGCAAGCGAAGTGGCAACGATGCTATATTATATGCTTATAATATGCAGTATTTTTCGATTCGCTCTTGATTATGCTAACATATTTGAAAAAAATAGTCAATGCCGATTTTGAAA
>URTQ01000039.1 GCA_900550855.1 uncultured Eubacteriales bacterium | reverse complement strand
CGTACGTGACGGATGAGCAAAAGGGCTTTGACACAGTTATTCGCCAAATAGCGAAGTTTTTAATAGTTGCGGGCGATGGATAACAGTTCATAATACCCACACATCACCACTCTATCGTAGCGATAGGCAATCCACTTGTCAGATTCGGATTTATTGTCGGATATGTAGGATTTGCAGACGTTCTCTGCCCAGTCGGCGGTAACGTCGTTGCCGCAAAAGAGGATATAAAGTTCTTCGACGACTTCGGTTTCTTGTCCGTCAACGGTGCGTGTGTAAGGCTTGGTGGAAAGAACGAGATCGTCAAAGACGTATCCGCTTGCACCTTTGGTCATAGGCGTTGTGCGCTCGTAGGAAACGGTTGCGCCTGCGTCTTTGAGCCGAGTTTCGATGGCGTTTTGCTTCATACCTATTTTTAGGCACGAGGTCAAACTCACGAGCAACACGCACGCGAGCAAAGCGCAGATAACGGATAGACACAATCCCTTTTTCATAAGTCAATTATATAACCAAACGAATTTTTGTCAATGGCAAATGCAATTCAAATATATTTATTAACGTTCGAAAGCGTTGTTTTCGCTGCGAAAACTATTTGTATACGGCTGGCAAATTTTTCCACGCATATACGGCGCATATGTGCAAACAATAGAATCAGGAGGCAACGAAATGAAAAATTCACTTATCATCGGCACAATGCTTGGGTTGGCTACCGCTACAGCACTTTATTGCAGTATGACGAACAATTCGCTTAAAAAAGCAAAACGTGCCTTTGTAAACAAAATCGAAGACATTATTATGTAAATAAGAAGTCAAGTTCATTTATCCTCTACAACACAAATCGTGTATTTTGCAAACAAATAAATACACGATTTGTGCTTTTATAAAGAAAAATATGCGCGATATTGGCAAAAATCGGCACTTTGCAACACTTATCGTATTTTATCAAAATTTACTATCGACAACGAATATGACAAAAAAATCAGTATTGAGAAACGAAATATTTAAAACCAAATCATAAAAAATAATCCGTACCTTTCGGGTGCGGATTATCGAACGTGAAGTTGAGTGTGTTATCTCAAATGGTTTCCTTTGCAGGAACTTCGCCTTTGAGATAGGAATCGATTGCCATACGGATTGCGTCTTCTGCAAGCACGGAGCAATGGATCTTTTGCGGCGGCAAACCGTTGAGTTCCTCGATAACTTGTTTGTTGGTGAGTTTGAGCGCTTCTTCGATCGTCTTGCCGATGATCATTCCAGTTGCCGTCGAACTCGAAGCAACAGCCGCTGCACAGCCGAACGTCTTGAACTTTGCGTCCTTTATGACATTGTCTTCGATACGCATCGTGATTTGCATAATATCGCCGCACACTTCGTTTCCTACCGTGCCGATTGCATTGTAGTTTTCAACCTCGCCCATATGCTGGGGATTCTTAAAAACTTCCATAACTTTTTCGTTGTACATATATATACTCCTTAAAGGCTATGCCTTGATTTATTTCGTATTCGTGCGCAAATACGCTTTTGCAACGCATTTGCGCGTTTTGCGTTCTATGTCCTTTACCTCTTACTTTTTGTAAAGAGGCGACATATCTCTGAGTCGTTTTACGATTTTGACGAGTTCGTCAACCGTATAATCGACTTCTTCCATCGTGTTGTGCTTGCCGAACGTGAATCTTATAGAGCCGTGAGCCGTGCCGACGGGAACGCCGATCGAAAGCAACGTTCTTGACGGTTCGAGAGAGCCTGACGAACACGCAGAGCCGGACGACGCGCTGATTCCCGCAAGGTCGAGCGAGAACAAAATGGATTCGCCCTCGATGTAGCGGAAACTGAAATTCGCATTGTTGGGAAGGCGTTTCGATGTATCTTTTGCGCCGTTGTAGTAGATGTCGTCGATTTCATTCAACACGCGCTCTACGAAGTGGTCGCGAAGCGAAGCGACGTACTTGTCGTCCTCGTCAATGGTTTTGAGTGCTTCGTCGAGTGCGACTGCCATACCGACAACACCCGGCGTGTTAGTCGTGCCGCCGCGATGCGCTCTTTCTTGCTCGCCGCCGGTGAGGAATTTTTCGATGCGAATGCCGTTTCTGACGTACAGCATACCCATTCCTTTCGGGCCGTAGAACTTGTGAGCCGACATAGAAAGCATATCCACGCCCACATCCTTGACGTCGTACTTGATTGCGCCGGTTGCCTGCACAGCGTCCGTATGGAACAATACGCCGTGTTTGTGCGCGATTTCGCAAAGTTCCTTGATAGGTTCGACCGTGCCGATTTCGTTGTTTGCAAACATAATGCTCACAAGCACAGTGTCGGGACGAATTGCCTTTTCGAGATCTTCGGGCGATACGAAGCCTTCGTTGTCAACGGGTAGATAGGTAACTTCCCAGCCGTATTTTTCAAGTTGCTTGCAAGTGGTGTAAATCGCAGGATGCTCGATAACCGACGTGACGATGTGTTTGCCCTTTTGGATATTTTGAAGCGCAGTGCCTTTCACAGCCCAGTTGTCTGCTTCCGTACCGCAAGAGGTAAAATAAATCTCGCTCGGTTTTGCGCCTATGCAATTTGCAAGCATTTGACGTGCGTCGTTGACGGCTTTTGCGCCTTCGCGTCCGAAAACGTGCTGGGAATTAGGATTGCCGAACACGTCGGAAAAATAAGGCTTCATAGCCTCAAACGCTTTGTTCGATAGCGGCGTCGTTGCCGCGTGATCGAGATAAATTCTGTCCATATATAACCTTTTTGCGCTTTCGCGCTAAAATTTAATTTCCTTTTGTACGTCGCAAGTTCGATTTGAAGAACGAAAGCAATTCTTTCGAATCAAAACCCGCCCGATACGCCTTTCAAATATGAAACGTGTTTCATATTTTGCATAATAGGTATATCACCTGCGGGCTTGATTGTCAAGCGTACAAATTATATTTGTACGAGAATTATTCTTCGTCTTCGATGTCGAGAGTTGCGTTGTGGTAAACGTTTTGAACGTCGTCGAGTTCTTCGAGTTTGTCAATCATCTTGATGATGGTTGCTTGTTGTTCCGCACTCGGTGTGACGTAGTTGTCGGGAATCATATCGACTTCTGCCGAAAGCACCTTTACGCCGTCTTTTTCGAGCGCTTCGCGCACCGATTGAAGTTTTGCGGTGTCCGCATAGACCTCGAAAACGTCCTCGTCCTCGGAATTGATGTCCTCGAAACCGTCGATTTCGAGAGCGTACATCATCAAATCGTCCTCTGCGATGTCCTCTTTTGCGATGGTGATGACGCCTTTGCGCTTGAACATAAAGGAAACGCAACCCGTCGTGCCCATCGAACCGCCGAATTTGTCGAACAAGTGACGAACGTCGCCTGCCGTGCGGTTTTTATTGTCTGTGAGCGCTTCGACTATGATAGCCGTTCCGCCGACGCCGTAGCCCTCGTAGGTCATATCTTCGTAGTTGATAGATCCGAGTTCGCCGCTTGCCTTCTTGATGGAACGCATAATGTTGTCGTTGGGCATATTGTTGTCTTTTGCTTTGGCGATTACCTGCGCGAGTTTGCTGTTGCTGTTGGGGTCTGCGCCGCCGTCTTTGACTGCAACTGCGATTTCGCGTCCGATCTTGGTGAACACGTTTGCACGCGCCGCGTCGGTTTTGCCTTTCTTCTGTTGAATGTTATGCCATTTGCTATGTCCGCTCATATTGTTCTCCTGTTTATAAAGTTTGATACATCGAAACTGCGGTTGCGACCGCAACATTCAATGATTCGATTTCGTTTTTCATAGGCAACGAATAAGTGTTTTTCGCCGCGCGTTTGAGAGAATCTCTCACGCCGTGCGCCTCGTTGCCCGCAACCAAAAGCACTGGCACGGACGGTTTGTTTTTAAGAATATTCGTTCCGCCCATATCCAAAACCGCGCTGTTGGTTTCGCTCATAAGTTCGAGCGCGTCGCTTTCATTTATCTCGTGCAAGCGCACTCTGAAAAGTCCGCCGAGCGTCGCTCTCACCACTTTCGGCGAAAACACGTCCGCCGTGTCCAAAAGGTATACGTCGTTAAAGTCGCACGCGGCAGCCGTACGCAGTATCGTGCCGAGATTGCCGGGGTCGCTCACGCCGTCGAGCAAAACCGCGTTGCCTTTCGGCATAGCAAATTCGGTTGACGGCATTTTGCAAATCGCCACTATGCCGTACGGCGAAACCGTGTCCGCAACATACTGCATAACCTCGTCACTCACATAATACACTTGCGCGCGCGTAAAAGCAAGAGCCTCGCGAGATTTTTCGCTGCACCCCTCGCCGAACGAGTGCTCGACTTCGCCTTGTCTTTGCAAGGTTGCAAGCACATATTCGACCTCTACGCTCGACGGCATATCCTTTATTACGTTCGTCCCTTCAACCAAAAACAGTCCCGACTCTTTGCGGAACTTCTTTTGAGAAAGCGAGCGCGCTTTCTTCACGAATTGATTTTTGGTGGAAGTGATGATTTCTGTCATTCTAACCGCCTTAAATATCGGTTTTCGCACTCAAAAGCGAGGGCGAAAAACCGAAAACGGTTCTAAATCAATGTTGCGCATAAAACCTATGCGCAACATTGAAAAACGATTATTCTATTATGCAAGAGCGTTTTTTGCGCTGTCGCAGAGTGCCGTGAACGCTTTGGGATCGCTGATTGCGATTTCGCTCAAAACCTTTCTGTTGAGGTCGATACCGGCAACTTTAAGACCGTGCATAAGAGTTGAATAACTCATACCGTTGATACGCGCGGCAGCATTGATACGAGCAATCCAGAGGCTTCTGAAATCGCGTTTCTTTTGCTTTCTGCCGACGTATGCGTACACGCCGCTTTTGAGAAGTTGTTGCTTTGCAACACGATAAAGGGAATGCTTACCTGCATAGTAACCCTTTGCTTGTTTCATTATTTTTCTACGCTTTTTGACTGCGTTTACTGCTCTTTTAATTCTCATTGTTCATTCTCCTTATTTGTACGGCAACAACTTTTTGAGTTCTCCGCATCTCGTTTCGTCGACGTATTCGATGGAACGAAGATCTCTCTTTCTCTTAGTTGTCTTCTTGGTAAGAAGGTGGCTGTGTGCAGAATGGCCTCTCTTGTAAAGACCGTTTGCTGTAACGTGGAAACGCTTCTTTGCTCCGCTATGTGTTTTTTGTTTTGGCATAGGTCTGCCTCCTATTTTATTTTGCTTTTGCTTGCGAGGCAAGCAACAATAGTGTCGTTATTTCTTTTGTGCCGGCGCGAGAATCGTGTAAATCATACGACCTTCTTGCACAGGCTTTTTCTCGACGGTAAATTCGCCGCCGACCATCGCGATATAGTCTTCAACGATTTTGACCGCGATTTCGGGATGCGCTTGTTGGCGTCCTTTGAGGCGAATCGACGCTTTGACCTTGTTGCCGTCCGCAAGGAATTTTGCGGTTTGTTGGGCAAGTCTGGTGGTGTCGCCGATGTCGATTGTCGCAGAAAGGCGGATTTCTTTGATTTCCATCACTTTCTGATTCTTTTTGGCTTCTTTTTCGCGTTTTTGTTGTTCGTAGCGATATTTGCCGTAGTCCATCAATTTGCAGGTCGGAGGCTGAACGGAAGGCGGTGAAACCTTGCAGATGTCAAGCCCTTTTTCTTCCGCAATCGCTCGTGCATCTCTCATCGAGATAACGCCGTACTGTTGACCGTCGTCGCCGATGAGGCGCACTTCTCTGTCTCTGATTTGTTCATTGATTTGCAGTTCTTTCAAATTGCTACTCCTACTACACCTCGAAAGGTTTATTACATAAAAAAGAAGTGTCGAAGCAAAGTTGCCTCAACACTTACCGATTGTCCTTATCATAGACAAGACTTTGTGAAGTGAGAACCATATCGCCGAAGGCTGATGGTGAAAGGCAATACCTTTGCTTTGCTCGTATATACTAACAAAAATAGCGACCCGTGTCAAACGAAAGTCGAACATTTCCGAAAATTTATTTTATTTCTGCAAAAACGCTTGTTTGTATAGTATTTTATGACCCTTTCCGCCTTTGCAAAACTACTTGATTTGTTTTGTTGCGACTTCCATTAGAGCAAGTTTTGCAAAGTCGGTAACGCTCATTATGCCGAGGTCGCCGTCGGTGCGGTGGCGGACGGAAACGACGTTCTGCTCTGCTTCCTTGTCGCCGACGACAAGTATATACGGCACTTTTTCAAGTTGCGCGTCACGGATTTTCTTGCCGAGTTTCTCGCTTCTTACGTCCGCTTCCGCACGCAATCCCATATCGAAAAGTTGATTGCGGATATTAGTCGCAACCTCTGCCGTACGGTCGGTGAGCGACAAAACGCGCACTTGTTCGGGCGCAAGCCACATCGGGAACGCGCCGTTATACTTTTCTATAAGCATTGCCAACGTGCGCTCGTAACAACCTATCGACGAGCGATGAATTATTATCGGGCGTGCCTTTTCGCCGTTTTCGTCGATGTATATCATATCGAAGCGCGTGGCAAGCGAGAAGTCGATTTGAACGGTGAACAGCGTATCTTCCTTGCCGTGCACGTTTTTGCCCTGTACGTCGAGTTTAGGTCCGTAGAACGCCGCTTCGCCCCACGCTTCCGTATGCTCTATGCCAAGGTCGGAAAGGATACTCTGCATTGCGGTTTCCACCCTGTTCCAGTCCTCTGCTGTGCCGACGTACTTGTCGGGATTGCTCGGGTCCCAGCGCGAAAAACGATAACTTACGTCGTTTTGAAGTCCGAGAACGCCGATAAGGTATTTTATGAGGTCCACCGCGCCTTTAAACTCTGATTCGAGTTGCGCGGGCGTGCAGATTATATGTCCGTCAGAGAGCGTAAACTGACGTATTCTCGTAAGACCGTGCATTTCGCCGCTTGCCTCTTTTCGGAATTCTATTGCGGTTTCCGCATACCTTACGGGCAAATCGCGGTAACTTTTGAGTCCGTTTTTGTAGATCGTGAATTGAAGCGGACAAGTCATCGGGCGCAAGCACAAAATCTCGTCGTCAACGTCCTCGTCGCCGATATAGAACATCTTGTCCTTGTAGTGATCCCAGTGTCCCGAAATGATAAAGAGGTTGTTTTTGGTCATAATCGGGGTTTTGGTGAGTTGGTATCCGCGCTTTTGTTCCTCGTCCTCGACGAAGCGTTCCATAATCTGAATAATGCGCGCGCCTTTGGGCATCATAAGCGGAAGCCCCTGCCCGATATTCTCGTCGGTCATAAACAAGCCGAGTTCTCTGCCCACTTTGTTGTGGTCGCGCGATTTGGCTTCTTCGAGTTTTTGGATATACTCGTCAAGGTCGGCTTTTTTCTCGAAACAAGTGCCGTATATGCGAGTGAGCATCTTATTTTTTTCGTTGCCCTTCCAGTACGCGCCCGTGAGCGAGGTGAGTTTGAACGCCTTGATTTTGCCCGTAGACGTGAGGTGCGGACCTGCGCAAAGGTCGATGAAATCGCCTTGCTGATAAAAGGATATTTTCTCGCCTTTGGAAATATCCGCCAAAAGTTCCGCCTTGTATATCTGCTTCATCTTCGCGATACGCCCTTCCGCCTCTTTGCGAGTGCATTCAATGCGAGATATGGGCATATTCGCCTTGATTATACTTTTCATTTCCGCTTCGATTTTGCCGAAGTCGGCTTGGGTTATGGGCGTTCTGAAATCGAAATCGTAATAAAAACCGTTGTCTACGGCAGGACCGATTGCGAGTTGTACGGTGGGATAAACGTTTCTGACCGCTTGCGCAAGAATATGCGCGCAAGTGTGGCGATACACCCGTCTGCCGTCCTCGTCCGCAAACGTAAGCACTTCAAACGTGCAATCTTTGTCCAAAACGGTGTCGAGAGAAGAAACGACGCCGTCGATTTTGCAAGCAAGAGCGTTTCTTGCAAGGCTATCGGAAAAACTCTTGATAGCGTCGAGCGCAGACATTGCGCCATCGATAGAAATAATTTTGCCGTCTTTCAATGTCAAATTCATAGCAAGCCTCCGCGCAATCTGCCTTACCACAGCAGTACGCACAAAATAGTGAAACAAATTATAAATACGTCGGCGATTTCTGTCAACGAAAAACCGCAAATAAAAAACCGTTGCTACATATGGTGGTGACGCACTCGAACCGTGACAAAAAAGCGGCGTCGAAGCATATTCGACGCCGCAAAAAATCGTTTTGATTGTTTTACGCTTTGATGACGAAACTGAACTCGTGATAACGGTTGGGAAGTATCTTGTAGCGTTTCTTCGTGCAAGCAAGTGCAGGTACGTCGCCGCCTACGCCGCGTTGCGCGCCGTCTATGCACACTTCAACTACGCCGCCGTGTTTGAGTTCGTGCGCGTGCGTCGCTTCTTCGAGTGCCTCTTGCGTGTAGTCGTGTACGCTAAATTCAAACGGCTTGTCGCAAGCAACGAACGTAAGTCCATCCTCGCCGCCCACTTTGAGCCAACGCGCGTCGGTGTGGTTGCCGTTCTCTTGCGGCACGAGATAGTTATGCTCGAAATCTGCGATTTTGCCCGAATAGATGCCGAGTTTTGCGGCGGCTTTTCTGTCGCAATAGTTCTCGTGAGGTCCTCTTGCGAAGAACGTCATATCGTCGGAAGTTGCAAGTCCCATTCTGAAACCGTATCTCGGAAGCGAGAACATATTGTTCTTCACTCTCATAGACACTTTGAGTCCGTCCTCGCCCGCTTCGTACACGGTTTTGAGCGACCACATTTGCGGCGAGCAAGACCAGTCTATGACGAGCGACTTGTCCGTTATCGTCATATTCGACTTGACGAGGTGGTCCTTGCAGGACTTGAAGTATGTTTTGCCCAAGAGCGCGATTGCGAAAGGCGGAACTTGCGGCGATTTGTCGTTGTCGATTGCGGCACGCCAGAAGTTGAGCATAACGGGCGATGCGAGTTTTTCCTTGCCGTCCACGACGATTGAGGAAATACAGCCGCCGTTTTTGGACACGGTTGCACGCATTTTTCCGCATTCTAACACAATCTTTCCGTCTTCGTTGAAAACGGTTTTGCCTTGCGCGCTCTTAAACTCTTGCGGAACGTAACACGTCATATCGAGTTGCTCGCAAGCCACGACGTCGCCGTCTTCGAACACGTCGAAACTACCCTTTACCACCGCATAGCAGTTGATTGCGACTTCGCCTTTGCCTTGCGGAATGGCAAACGGCATATCCACGCTTCCCTTTTCGAGAGGTTTGACGGAAGGCATATCGACGGTTTTTGTTTGGGTCACTACGCCGTTTTGCAAGAGTTCGAATCTCAAAGCGAACTTGTCGAGATTTGTGAACATATATTCGTTTGTAAGTTCGATTTTGTCGCCCTTACGCTCGAATTGCACTTGTTGATAGACCTTTGCGACCTCGTAGAACGCCGGATTCGGACTTCTGTCCGCTCTGACGATACCGTTGAAAGCGAACGTGCCGTCGTTGGGTTTGTCGCCCCAGTCGCCGCCGTAGGTGTATTCCACCACGCCGTCCTGATTTACGCGCTTAATCGCTTGGTCGGCAAAGTCCCAAATATAACCGCCGCAGAGTCTGTCGTGCTTTCTGAAATGCTTCCAGTAGTCCTCGAAGTTGCCCAAACTGTTACCCATACAGTGCGCGTATTCGCATTGAATGAACGGCTTGTTCTTGTACATTCTCGGCGTGAGCAGATGTCCGAGCGGCGCCCACAACGCCATAGAGTGAATATGGCATCTGTTGTTGGCGATTTCTTCCATTTGTTCCTCTTTGGTGTACATCTCGCTCATAATGTCGGTGGTTTTGACGTACGCGTCGGGTTCATAGTGTATGGGGCGAGTGTTGTCGAGTTCGAGCGCGGCTTTTTTCATTGCGGGGAACGCTTTTCCGTTTCCGCTCTCGTTGCCGAGCGACCAAAAGAGTATGCACGCGTGGTTACGATAGGTCAAAACCATATTTCTCATACGCCAGCACACTTGCTCTGTCCATCTCTTGTTCGAGCGAGGCACGCGAGTTGCAAGACCGTGCGTTTCGAGGTTGTTTTCGCACATAACCATAATGCCGTATTTGTCGCAAAGTTCGTAGAAGTGGCGGCTGTTGGGATAGTGCGAAGTTCTTATGCTGTTTACGTTATGTTTTTTGAGCAAAAGGATATCTTTTTCGGTGTACTCTCTCGGCACGGCGTGACCGAAGTCGGGGTGAAATTCGTGACGGTTTACGCCTCTTATTTTCAACTTTTTGCCGTTGAGAGTTATGTACGGTTGCTTGCCGTCGATTGACGGGATAATCTCGACCTTTCTGAATCCGAAATCTATCTCTCGCATATCGTGGAAAACGGTTTGCCCCTTTTCCTGCGAAGTGAACGTAAGACGAAGTTTGTAAAGATACGGGTCTTCCGAATTCCACAGGTGCGGATTGTCTATGTTTTCCACCATTTTGACAGCCATAGACTCGTCCTCGTCAAGACCGAGAACCGCGAAGTTGCCCTCGCAAACGTTGTTGCCGTCCTTGTCGATAAGTTCGATTTTTACGTCGGCGTCCGAAATTTCAACGCCTTTTGCGCAGTACACGCTTGCGTCGACCAAGAGTTTCGCTTTGGAATAATCCTCGTTGAACTCTGCGCGCGCGTACATATCCTCAATGCGCACGTCGGGAAGGAAAATCAAGTTGACGTCGCGGAAAAGTCCCGAAATGCGCCACATATCTTGGTCTTCGAGATAACTGCCCGTCGTGTAGCGG